>WBUH01000013.1 GCA_008933805.1 Bacteroidota bacterium | reverse complement strand
GGTTAGGGCTTTGGGGGTCGTACAGCAATATCCATGCGGGCACGGTTAACTCGTAATCGGCTTTTGTCCCCCGAAAGGTCTTTTGTACAATCCCCATGTCCTCCAGTTTGGAAAGGTGGTTTAAAATGGTGCGTTTGTCCACTTTGACAAGGTGGGCTAACCGCACATTGTTCATGCGGCAGGGAATTGGGTTAATGGTCAAACACCCTACACGGTTGTTTTGGCGCACGTAGGCATCGCATACTTTTAACAAAGTAAGGAACAAACCGCCCCGGATGCGCTCTTTGGGGGTGGCTGCCTTTTGGTTCACATCCTTTACAAACTGGTTAAGGTGTTTGCGGACTTCTGCAATGTCTATCCTGCGGTAATCAAACCCGTCTATGGGGGTGGGGTTATGGGTATGGCTATAGGTGGGGGTTGCTGTCATAAAAACAACGTGTTGTTGGGGTTTTGTTGGTATTTAAGAGCAAGGGTGATGAAGCGTTGGTGCAGGCGTTGGTGGGTGGCAATTTGACGGGTCAGCAGTTCGGTGTCCCCTTTACTGTGGGGTACAGTCGGAAACAATAACAACCGTTGTATATGCCGTATTTTTTCGGTTTCTGTTTTGGCTTTTTGAAGATACCTTTGCATTTTCCCTGTCTTAATTTACTTAACTACTACACCAAGCGGCATAGGGGGCTATTCAGCCCCCTGCGCTTGCTTATTATTCACTTGCTTGTGAGGGGTCATTGCAGGCTGGTATATTCGCTAATGTGCGGGGGCTTACGCAGCCGCTGTTTGATGGTGCCGTCCTGTACCATTTCGGTAACGGCTTTTACCACTACTACCTTAGTAATTTTACTTTCAGGGGCTTTTAGTTGAAGTACATCGGTAATTTCATCAACGGTCAGCCATGTACGCTGGCTGTCGGTCAGGTTTCTGTCGGGGGCAGGTTTGCCCTGTGCATCCTTTGGGGTGAGGGCTGCTTTTACCTGCTCCTTTACCGCATCTATCGAAATAGCGGGGGCAGGCAATGTGGTTTTCTTTGCCATTGTTATACGTTTTGTTTGGGTTTTTGAGGGTAAACGGGCGGTTATTTTGACCAAAAAAAACTCACCGCCCTTTGTATCGGATGCTTGCAGGCGGATTTGCTGACCTTTGGCTTTTTATGCAGGTTAGAAACCTTGTTGGGTAAATTGCACTCACTGCATAGTGTGGCAGCTTGTTCCGCCCCCATCAATTTGATAAACACAGTCGTTTTGAAAGCCGTGTTTTGCCCGCAATGGGGGCATTGGTAATGAATAACCGAATGCACTCCCACAATGGTAACCTCAGACTTCATCTTGAATTTCCTTAACAGTTTTCTGACGTTTCTCTTTTAGCCATTTTTCAAGGTCTTCTTCATAAAAAAAGACGCGCTTGCCTCGCTTAAAATGAGGGATTTCCCGCTTGTGGGTCATTACATAAAGGGTTGCCTTAGCCATATCAAGATAGTCCGCAGCTTGTTGGACGTTCATGGGTAAACCCGTGGCAGCGGTTTTAGAACTTCCGTGGACTTTTCTGTTAAGCTCAACTACCAGTAAGGTAAGAGCATCTAACTTTTCGTAAATTTCAGTGAAGGGATTAGGTGCCATTGTTTATTCGAGTAATGGCAACAAATATTTAGCAAAATCTGTATGGGGTGCCCTTATGGGGTGGGCACCCCATAGCAAATTTTTTTATCCTGATTTTAAATGTGTTAGAACATGGGGTGGGCAAAAAATTAGCGGATAGGGCACCCCATGTTTGTAAACAGCCTTCTTTTAGCTGCCTAAAACCTCTAACTCTTCTTCGATGTCATTGATTATTTTTTCTACGATTGGGTCGTTGGGCAAATTCAAATCTTCAAATGCTCCTTTAAGAAAAAGCAAGTCTTCTTTGTTACGTTCCGCCGAAACGTTGTTAGGGTTTTTCAGGGATTTGTAAATATTGGAATTATACAGCTTCACACTCCCTTTAGGGATTTCCTTAGCAGTAAGGATATATATTAAACGGGCAATTGCGGCAAGGTTTACCGTGGTAATATCCAAACGCATGGCATTAAAAATTAACAATAAAGCCATACGTTGCCTGCGTATGGTATAAAGGGCTTCATTCCCCTGTAATCCTAACAGTCCGTCATTGTTGGCTATTTGCTCAAGCACATTTTCAGCAGTAAGGGTTTTACCGACGGCTGGCGGTTGGCCTTGCACTGTTTCAGTGGTTCTTGATTTGAGAAAACTATTGTAGATAATGGCCTTTTTCCAAACATCTTTGGTAAACAAGAATTTTACCACGTAACCAAGCCTGTAAAATTTGTAACGAAAGCTAACCGTACTGACACGTCCGTCCGGGTGGGTTACCACTATTCTCTTGAAATTTATATTGATACCCAAGAGCTGGTTGTATTCCACTTCAGGTTCGGGTATGCCGTCGAGTTTAGGTAATTGGCCGTAATTATCCATAATTACCTTCATAATTGCCTTGTTGACTTCCTCAATATCAATCCCTTCTTTGAGGGTAGGTAAGTTGAAGAGTTTAAAATACCCTTTTGGGTAGCCGTGCCCTAATTCTTTGGAGGTGTCCCCAGCATCAAACAAGTGGGTGGTGTCGTTGTAATTCTGAAAATAGTTTTTAAAATGTGCGAGCAATACCTCCGCATTCAAATCATTCCGTAAATTCATAGTTTGGTTCCTCTCCTTTGAAATGTGTGTTCTGAAAATCATAAATGTGAAACAACAAACGGTGTTTATTCAGCTATTATTTCACATATAAACGAAAGCAGGTGCAGAAAGTACAAACAAATGCCATATTTTCGACAAAGCCAATAACGGCAGATAGCACAGGATGGGATGTATAAACGCCTTTTAAAAACAACACGTTGTTGCAGGTGGTTTTTTGGATTAAATTAATAACCAATCAGTTATACTAATCCTGAAAAACAAGGTGTTGGAAAATTCCCAACGCCTTGTTTTTGCAAGTGTTTCAGTAGTAATTAGTTAATTTTGGTAAAAACAGAGTGTTTTTTGATAATTTTATCTACTCAACTGATAGTTAACTGATTAACCTGTTTTTAACTCCAACAACGTGTTGTTGGAAAACGGGCTTAATCCGGCTGTGGGTTGACACGGTGTCTTGTCTCAAAGCAGCAATTGTTTTGCGGCATTGTCCAGTTCGTTGTTTTTAATGCTGTCAAGGTACACTTGTGTCATTTCTTCGGTGGTATGGCCAAGCATCGTTTGTATTTTAGCAGTGGAAATATCCAAGTCCCGCAGGTGGGTGGCAAAAGAGTGCCTTGCCCAATAGCTGGTAATGTCGGCGGGTATTTTGAGTTCTTTGGCAATTTTCTTTAAATGTTCATTGATTTTGCTTAATTTATTCTGTTTGACGTTTTTCAGCTTTTCAGGGGTATTGTGGACGGCAGGGTCAATAATCGGAAACACAAAATCTTCACCATTCGGTGTTCCCTCTTGTCCGTACCGTTGGATTTTGAAGTACTCCAATATCTTCAACGCAGGTTCTAATAGTTCGATGTTGTACAGCTTATTTGTCTTTGACCTGTTATAGGTTAAACGTCCGCTATAAATGTTTTTCCATTTTAAGTGGGCTATATCGGTAAAGTTCATGCCCCAACAGTAATAGCTAAAGGTGAAATATACCATTGCATAGAATTTAGGGCTTCCCTCCTCTGCTTTGTAACTTAATAAGCCTTTCAGGCTGCTTTTATCCAATGCCCTATGCTCCACTTCATCTTTCTTGAGGTGAGCTATCTGAAAATCCTTAAACGGGCTTTTTTCATAGGGGATGTCAGCTAAGGTAAACAAGGCTTTCAGTTTTGATAAATAGCAATAACGGGTATTCATTTTAAAACCCTTAGCAATCATGTATTGGTCATACTTGCGCAAAAACACAAGGTCGATTTCTGAGAACTGCAAACTTTGGCTGCCTTTCATAAAGTCCAACAACATATTTTTAGCAGCATTGTAGTTTCGGCGGGTACTAACTTGGCCTGATTTCTTTAAGTCAGCTATGGTAGCATCAAAAAACGGGAATACAGCTTTGTCCACCTTGCTTTTCTTTACTTTCTCTTTTACCAATGTAGCTGTCAGGTTCGCATCTTGGTTTTGCAAGCCCAACAGTTCCACTTCTGCATCGCGTTTACGCTTTAATAAGTAGATTTTTAGCTCTGAGGCAAGGGGATGCTTTTTATTCGGCAGTCCTTGTTTGTCATCCCAGTGTGCAGCCAAAGAAGATTTGCCCGTAAAGATGAACTTTGATTTTCGGTGAACGGTAAACCGTATTGCAATGGGGTGGGTTCCGTCCGCAAGGGTCTTAGATTTCCGTAGTACAAGTTTTATAGATGCCATCGTTTGTTTTTACCCTACGACCTGATTTAAGGTACAACATAGGTACAGCAAATTAACAAAAAATAGAAAAGAATAACAAACAATGAAAAGATGTAAAGACTGTAAGTGCTTTAAAATATGGACTTTTAAAGAATGTAAAAACACGGAAAGTATAAAAACCTCTCCCCTCTTGGAGGACATTGGGGTGCTCACCTACCTCATTAACTTTTCGAGTATCAAATTTCGGTCGTCGTTCAATATCCCCCGCTTGCGGGGGTAGGGGGTGGAAATGACAATTCGGGTAGTTCTGCCGAACTTGTTTCGGCATCTCATCACCATTAACGAGATTTACCTATACGATCCCGAACCAAGTTCGGGATGACGGTGGTTTTCCTCCTCCTACATCCTCCTCCAAAGGAGGACATTGGGGGTGCTGACCTACCTCATTAACTTTTCGAGTATCAAATTTCGTTCGTCGTTCAATATCCCCCGCTTGCGGGGGTAGGGGGTGGAGATGCTGCGCTCGTAGTCCTGCCAATAGCGAGCATTTTACTTCTAAGATTTCTTCTGTGGCACAATAATTTTTTAAAATGTAGCACAAGGAAACGAAGGGATAAGTTCATAGTTTACCTGTTGTCGGTCAAAAGTCTTATTTTTGAGATTGATTAAAGCAAAAGAAGACTTTGTGAGAAACAGAACAAACAGTGCGGCTAAACCCTTTTTAAAGTGGGCAGGTGGTAAAACTCAGCTATTACCTGCAATTCAAAGCTTTTTACCGGATGAAATAAAAAATGAGAATTTAGTATATGTTGAGCCATTTGTTGGCAGTGGAGCCGTATTATTTTGGATGCTTACCCAATTCAAAAACTTGAAAAAAGCAGTTATCAATGATATTAATACGGATTTGATTAACACTTATAGGATGATTGCTACATCTCCGGAAAAACTAATTGCAATTTTAGATAACTGGCAAAAGGAATATCACTGTTTGAATGAAGAAAAACGGAAAGAGTATTACTACGCCTGTAGAAACCTTTATAACAGCAGGAAAAGTAGCATGGAAACTCAGGCGGCCTTGTTTATTTTTTTAAACAGAACATGTTTTAATGGCTTATATCGTGTTAACAAAAACAACTTATTTAATGTTCCAATAGGTAGTTATAAAACCCCTGCTATTTGTGATAAGGAAAATATTTTAGCGGCTAGTAACGCTCTTCAGAAAGTTGAAATACTAAATGTTGACTTTGAGGAAACTCTAAACTACGCAGGGGATAATACGTTTTTCTATTTAGACCCTCCTTACAAGCCGTTAAGCAATACGTCAAGCTTCAATTCATATGCTAAGGATGAATTTAATGATGATGAGCAAATTCGGTTAAAAAATTTTTGTGATAAACTAAATATGCTCGGCCACAAATGGTTATTAAGTAATTCTGATGTTAAAGGGGAAAACAAGGAAAATAATTTCTTTGATGATCTTTATAGTGGATTCAACATATCTCGTGTAAAGGCCAAAAGGATAATTAATGCCAATCCTGAAAAACGAGGCGAGTTAAATGAACTATTAATCACTAATTATCCTTATGAAGAAGCTTTGTCAGTTGCTTAATATACCTGATGACGATGCCCTTTTTAAATACATAACAAGTACTTTTAAAGAAAAAATAACCCAATGGGACTATTTTGTGAATTGGGTAAAGGTGCTTGAAAACATAACTCCGATTGAAAAGGAGTTAAATCTTCTTAATGTACTTATTGGTAAAGAAGACATCGAGGGTGAGATGTTTAATTTGCTACAAGAGTATCCCCAAGTAATTAAAGCGTTCCCCGCTCTAATTGCCATTAGAGAACAATCTATTGATATATTAATTGATGCCGAAAATTTTGTTTACAAAAACTACTCATTTCAACATCGAAAGTTAACGGATAATGACTGTAAAGAGTTGACGGATTTTATCATAAAATCTGGCATTGGAACACTGTTTAAGGACAAAAAAATCAAAAACCTTGTTGATTATGTAACTGGCGTTGAAGTTGGTTTAGATAGCAATGGACGGAAAAACAGGGGCGGAACCCTTATGGAAGCGCTGACGGAAAACTTTATTGCGAAAACCTGCGCTGAGTTAAACTTAGCTTATATGCCTCAGGCTAATGCTAAAAAAATAAAAAGAGATTGGAACCTCGATATTATTGTGGACAAATCTTCCAGAAATATTGATTTTGCGGTGAATAAGGGAAACAAATTGTGTTTTATTGAATGTAATTTTTATGGAGGTGGTGGTTCAAAGTTAAAATCAACCGCTACGGAATACAGCAAAATGAATGATTACTGGAATGCTCAAGGGATAGAATTCATTTGGGTAACCGATGGGTTTGGCTGGAAATCAACAGAAAAGCCTTTAAGGGAATATTTTGATAAAGCTGACTATTTGTTGAATTTAGAAATGTTGAAATACGGTGTTTTGAAAACACTATTACAAGAAAAACAATAACATATTGATTCCATACTATAAATCCAACGATAAAAACTTTTATCTCCTACAGGGAGATTCAATGGAATTGTTGCCACAGTTTGAGCATAAGTTCGATATGGTGTTTGCTGATCCTCCCTATTTTTTATCAAACAATGGATTGACGATTCAAAGTGGCAAAGTAGTTAGTGTTAACAAAGGCAAATGGGATAAGTTTAGAGGATACGATTTTGTTAATGATTTTAACCGTAAGTGGCTTTACCCGGTAAGAGAAAAAATGAAGGAAGATGCCACTATATGGATTAGTGGTACTCATCATAATATATTTTCGATTGGTCAAATTTTAACTGAGCTAAATTTTAAAATATTAAACGTTGTTACTTGGGAAAAAACAAATCCACCTCCAAACTTTTCATGTCGTTATTTTACCCATTCAACTGAGTTGATTATTTGGGCACGTAAAAACCCCAAAACACCCCATTATTATAATTATGAGCTTATGAGGCAACTGAATGGGGATAAGCAAATGAAAGACGTGTGGAAGTTGCCTGCTATTGCAAAATGGGAAAAAACATGTGGTAAACACCCTACCCAAAAACCACTTTCTGTATTAACCCGTTTAATTCTTGCTTCCACAAAACCTAATGCCTGGATCCTTGACCCTTTTGCCGGAAGCAGCACCACCGGAATTGCAGCCAATTTACTTAACCGAAGGTATTTGGGAATTGATATTGAAAAAGAATATTTGGAAATAAGTAAATGTAGAAAGCTGGAAATTGAGAATTTGCAAACTTCCAATAAATACAAAGAAAAAATTAACGGTTTTAATACTCCAGAAGAACTATCAAACTTTCTTGTGAAAGAACCAGAGGAAAGATACAGCCCAGAGTTAAATTTTATAAGCTAGTTCCGCCATTCTGTCACCTCTCCATCCTCGGCATAGTTACTGATAAATGGATGAAGAACTAAACGATTACGAAACTATGCAAAAAGGCAACATTAGTGTACACACGGAGAACATTTTTCCTATCATTAAGAAGTTCTTATACAGCGACCACGAGATTTTTTTACGTGAGTTGGTAAGCAACGCAGTGGATGCTACCCAAAAGCTGAAAACCCTTGCCGGAACGGGTGAGTTTAAAGGTGATTTGGGTGACTTGAAAATACGCGTGGAATTGAACGAGGAGGCCAAAACCATTACCATTAAAGACGTGGGCATTGGTATGACTGCCGAGGAGATTGAAAAGTACATTAACCAGATTGCGTTTAGCGGTGCCGAAGAGTTTGTTGAGAAATACAAGGATAAAGATGCGGCTGCCATTATCGGACATTTTGGCTTGGGTTTCTACTCAAGTTTTATGGTGGCTGATAAGGTTGAAATTATTACCAAATCTTATAAAGACGATACCACTGCCGCCCACTGGGTATGCGAAGGCAGCACTGAATTTAGCATTGATGCTCACGACCGTGCCGAGCGCGGAACGGATATTATCCTCCATATTACCGAAGAAAGCGCAGAGTTTTTACAAAAAATTCGCGTAAAAGGGTTGTTGGAGAAATATTGCCGCTTTTTACCCGTTGAAATTGAATTTGACGGCGAGGTGATTAACAACACCCAGCCTTTGTGGACTAAAAAGCCCGCCGATATTACCGAGGAAGAGTACAAAGAGTTTTACAAATCGCTGTACCCTTTTAGCGAGCCTCCGTTGTTTTGGATTCACCTGAACGTGGATTATCCCTTCAACCTGACAGGCATTTTGTATTTTCCCAAGGTGAAGGATAATTTCGATATCCAACGCAATAAAATACAGTTATACAGCAACCAAGTGTTTGTAACCGAAGAGGTGAAAGACATTGTGCCTGAGTTTTTAATGCTGCTGCACGGGGTGATTGATAGTCCGGATATTCCGTTGAACGTGTCGCGCAGTGCATTGCAAGCCGACGGTAACGTGAAAAAAATTACCGGTTATATTACCCGCAAGGTTGCCGATAAATTGCAAGAGATATTTAACAACGACCGCAAAGCCTACGAAGAGAAGTGGGAAAACGTAGGGTTGTTTGTGAAATTCGGGACGGTGAGCGATGAGAAATTTGCTGAAAAATCGGGTAAATTCAGTCTGTTGCAAAACACCGATAAAGAGTTTTACACGTTTGATGAATACGTGGAGAAGGTGAAGCCTTTGCAAACGGACAAAGACAATAAGGTAATCTTGCTGTATACCAACGATGCCAATAAACAATACAGTTTTATTGAGGCGGCAAAAAAACGCAGCTACGATGTGTTGGAGTTGGGCGGTCCGTTGGACAACCACTTTATCAGCTACCTTGAAAATAAAAATCCTGATAACCGCATTTTCCGCATTGATGCCGATGTGATTGATAAGTTGATTAACAAAGACGAAAAACGCGAATCGGTATTGAGCGACGAACAAGTGAACGGCTTGAAAGAAGTGTTTAAGCTGGGTATTAATAACGATAAGTGGCGCATTGAATCGGAGGCACTAAGCCCCGACGACCATTTTATCACTATTACCAAACCTGAGTTTGAGCGCCGTATGCAGGAAATGGCAATGATGAACGGCATGGGGCAGATGTTTGGCGGCATGGGCGACAGCTACCAAGTGCTGATAAACAGCAACCATCCTTTGGCCGGAAAGATTGCGAACGAGGAAAATACCGATGCTAAAAACAGCTTGGTGAAACAAGCGGTCGATCTTGCCAAGTTGCAGCAAAACCTGCTTACAGGCGAGGAGATGAGTGCGTTTATTAAACGCAGCGAAGAATTGCTTACTAAATAATTGGGTTTTAGTAATTGAATAATGTGTAAGCCCTGAACGTGATGCGTTCGGGGCTTTTTTATTGTGGTTTTAACAGCTTATAAAATGCTGTTTTGTTGGTGGGCTTGTGTCAAATGGTTTTAAACCATTCGACACAACATTTCCAAGAGCGACGGGTTTTATACCCGTCGGGGATTTATTTAGTTTTTCCAATTACAATTCGGTAGTTGTTCTTTGTCAGTTTCACAGGTTTGGCACTAACGTCGCAATCCCTTGTGCGGCGCGTAACAAAAATAACAGCATAACTGCGTAACCTGATAACACCGTAACAAGGATTATTGAAGCCAGCATATAAAATGCTGTTTTGTTGGTGGGCGTGTGTCGAATGGTTTAACACCATTAGACACAACATTTTCAATAGCGACGGGTTTTATACCCGTCGTAAGGGGTAATGCAGTTATTTCTTAAAAATAAAATATACGGCAAGTACCAAAAACACAAAACCGATAAGGTGGTTGATGCGTAAGGTTTCGTTCTTAAAAAACACTACTGAAAACAAAACAAACACCACCAGTGTTATTACTTCCTGCATTACTTTTAATTCCATCAGGCTAAACGGCCCGCCGTTTTCCTTGTAACCCAAACGGTTAGCCGGCACTTGGAAACAGTATTCAAAAAAAGCAATCGCCCAGCTGATGAGTATTACACCCCAAAGTCCCCAGCCTTCCATAAACTTCCACTCCTTAAACTTAAGGTGTCCGTACCAGGCCATATTCATAAAAGCGTTAGAAACTATAAGTAGCAGTATTGTATAAAACGATTTCATAAGTATATTAGTGATTCAGTTTTGCAAATATTGCAAAAACTAACCTTAACCAATGCGCTAAACCGTAAGGATAGCTGCTTTATAAAAACAAAATTTGTAGTTGATTAGTCATAACAACTAAAGAAGATTTATGGAAATAGAGTTGCCATACCCCTCGTTGCATCACATGATGCGCAACGCGGCCAGTAAAATTAAAACACCCCACCACAATTACATGTATGAAAAGGTGGGTAACGAGTACAAGGCCATTACCTATGCAGAGACATTTGAGAAATTGAATGCTATTTCGGCATACTTGTACGATTTGGGACTGCGCAAGGGCGACCGTGCAGCGTTGATATTAGAAAACTGCCCCGAGTTTATCTTTTTTGATCAAGGCTTGCAACAAATTGGTGCGGTAAATGCCTCGATTTACCCAACCCTTTCAGAAGGAGAAATCGAATACATCCTTAACGATTCGGGTTCGAGGGTAGTATTAGTAGGCTCGCCCTTTCTGCTTAAAAAAGTGTTGAAGGTTCGCAGTCTTTGTCCTGCCTTGCAAAAGATAATAATCAACTATACCGACTCTAAGGCAGTTGAAGACGAAGGGATTATAGAGTTAGAAAAGGTTTACGAAATAGGGAAGAGCTTGTATGGCAAATACCACGCTGCCATTGAAGAAGAGTTAGCAAAAGCCACCCCCGGCGATTTGGCGATGCTCATCTATACATCAGGTACAACTGGCGTTCCTAAAGGGGTGATGCTTTCGCACGGCAACATTATGAGCAATATTGTGATGGCGCTTATTTTGTGTAAAGCCATTAGCTCCGCCGATCGCTTTTTGTCCTTCCTACCGCTTAGTCACGTGTATGAGCGCATGGTAACTTATTACCTTGGGTCGTGTGTAGCTACCGAGATGGCTTTTGCCGTTAGCGTGGATACCATAGCAACCAACGTAAAAGAAATTAAGCCTTCCATTATTGCCACCGTGCCCCGTCTATTGGAGCGCATTGAGGAAAAGGTGCGTAAAAAGGCAGCAGGTAAGGGCAAACTTAAAAACAGTATTTTCTTATGGGCACTTAAGGTGGGTCAAAAAGCACGCTTGCGTCGCGAAGAAGGTAAAGGGTTAACTCCCGTATTAGCCTTGCAGCATTTTATAGCCGATAAGCTGGTGTTTAGTGATATTAAAGCCAATCTTGGCGGTAATATCCGTATGATTATATCAGGAGGGGGGCCACTACCTCAACACGTAGGTGAGTTTTTCGGAAATATTGGCATCAGAGTGATGGAAGGTTACGGTCTTACCGAGACCTCGCCGTTTGTATGCGTAAATGAGTTTGAAAGGCAGGTGTTTGGTACGGTAGGTCGCATAGCTCCCGGTAACACAGTATGCCTTAAAAATCCCGATACCGGTGTGATTATTACCGAACAAACCTATGAAAGCCAGGATTTTGATTTTGAGAGCGAAGAAGGCGAAATATGCATTAAAGGGCCCAATGTAATGATGGGATATTGGAACAAGCCTGAAGATACCTCCAAAGTAATTGATGCCGACGGCTGGTTCCATACAGGTGATATCGGTAAGTTTTATAAGGGTAACCTTAAAATCACTGACCGTATCAAAAACATGATTGTGAATGCCTACGGTAAAAACATTTATCCTGCCCCTGTAGAGAATGTGTATTTACGCAGTAATAAGATAGAACAGATTTTCTTGATAGGCGATAAGCGTGAACACCTTACTGCCATTGTTATTCCCTCAAAAGAAGAGTTGATGGAGCAGTTTAAAATTGCGAGCGACTTTTTTGAAACAGGTGAAGCATTTATACAAGATGAGAAGATTGTGAAGTGGATTGATGAAGACATAAAAGCACTATCAAACCAGTTGGCAAAATTTGAGCGTATCAAAGGGTTTATTGTTAAGCGTAAGCCGTTTAGCATTGACGAGGGCGAACTGACCCCTACCCAAAAAGCCAAACGCCGAGTGATTGAAACCAAGTACGCAAACGATATCGACCGTTTGTATGCCCACGTGAAAGAATAAAAATTGGCAGGTAAAAACTTGCGCAAGTAAAAACGCTGCATTACTTTTGCAGTCCTTTTAGCAAAACCCTTGGGGTTTGCGGGCCTATAGCTCAGCCGGTTAGAGCACCTGACTCATAATCAGGGGGTCCCTGGTTCGAGCCCAGGTGGGCCCACAAAAATTAGAAGCCATCCACGTCCGGATGGCTTTTTTGTTTTAACTGTGGTTAACATAAAAAAGAGCTTGACACGAGTGTCAAGCTCTTTTTCAGTTCTTTAATAGACTATTTTATTAATATTATTTTGTGGTTTTCATTGATGGTGTTATCGATGTTTGAAATATTTATAATGTATGATCCCTCTGATAACTCGTCTACGGGTACATTTATTATTTCAGCATTAGTGGTCATAAATTGTTTTGATAAAACTATACGTCCTGTAGATTCATATACTTTGATGATATACCCGCCTTTAAGTGATTCTTTGGCTTGGATGAATATGTTGTTTCTTGTTGGATTAGGGTAAACGTTCAGTTTATTGCTATACCCGTATTCATCAATTTTTAAAGTGTTTTTTCCTGTTTTATAAAACCCTAACCCTGTAGTATCGCAAATTTCTTTAAATGAAATATCATCAAGTGCAAAGTCATTTCCATTGGCATTTGTATTTTGATTCACGATTGATATCTCAACAGAAGTATTGCTTCCTGAATTCCAAATCTGGTAAAATTGTTTCCAAGAGCATAGTGCCGAATCTGACTCGATAGTGTCCCCAATTAAAGTTCCACCAATAGAGAACTGAAGAACAGCGTTATATCCAACACCGCATGTAATATTACTTAGCCATGCTGAAAATTCGTAATACCTATTAGGTTGCACACTTACGGTTTGTTTCCAAACTTTTACGTTTGCTGTTGGTGCACCATTAATAATCATCATGTTTCCGCTTCCGGATGTGTGGTCAGAGCATGATGCAAAACATTGGTGTGTTGAAGATGGATTGGTGCCGACATCGTATTGGCTTTCAAGTAAGTTGCTTGTATATGGAGTGGTGTAAGGATTATATGTGTAGTCGGAATCAAATGCTGTGTCACCGTCTTCGAAATCACCATTTTCAACCAACTCAATGGGATTGAAAAGCGACACGTTCGTTGTTATTATGCTGTCACAGCCATTTCCTGCTTGCAATGTGTCATAAAAAGTCCCTACAGTGTCTACCCATATTTCGGATGGTAATTGTACACTGTCTTCTTCATTACATAGAACAAGATTTTGAGTAAACATCTTTGGGGAAAATGTTATCGATACTGAATCTGTTGCGTAACATATTGATCTGAATGAAATATCATCAAGGGCAAAATCATTGCCGTTAGGATCCGTGTTTTGATTTACTATAGATATTTCAACAGATGTATTGCTCCCAGAATTCCAAATTTGAAAGAATTTTTTCCAGCTACAGAGCGCAGAATCGGACTCAAATGTTCCGCCCACTAAATTTCCTCCTATTGAGAATTGTAGTTGAGCGTTATATCCAACACCACAAGTGACATTGTTTAGCCAAGCTGAGAATGCATAATCTGTATTTGGAGTGACTGATATAATTTGCTTCCAAACTTTAACATTAGCTGTCGGAGCACCATTTATTATCATCATTTTTCCTACACCCGTGGTGTGATCACTACAAGCGGCAAAACATTGGTGAATAGCTGACGGATTAGTCCCCACGTAATACTCTTCTTCGTCTAAATCGTTCGAATAAGGAACGGGCGTAGGGTTAAAGGTATAGTCAGAGGAAAAGCCTGTGTTACCGCTTTCAAAGTTTCCATTTGTAACTAGTTCAGTGCCATTTGCAAAAGAAGCGGTAACATAATACTTGATTGTTCCATTTACGGTTGCTACTGGGTTTGATATCGTAGTGTTGCTTAAGCGTGTTGATGGGCTCCAAGAATAACCTATTGGTGTAGAGCTTGAGGTTGCATTTAGCTGTACAGAGCTACCGAATACGCAAACTGTCGTGTCAGCTGAGGCATTAATACTGCATTGTGCGTTTAATTCATGTGACCAACCTGCGATAGCAATTACTGCAATTAATAATTTAAAGTGTTTTTGAATTGATTTTTTCATGTGATTAATTTTAATGATAGTTTATGTCGAATGAGATTACAATTGTTGTAACAAATCTATAATATCACATTTACACTTTCTTGTACTTAATGATTTATTCGATTAACGTCTAATCTCTCTTTGGTTTTGTTTTTCCGGTAACTGTTTCTTATAATTATTTGATTATAAATAATTTACTTTCTAATTTTTTATTTGTGACATTAAATTAATGGTACCAGTAGAGTGTTAAATTTTATTAATACTTCTTGGAGAAGAAGAAAACCTTCTTACCTTTGTAGAGTGATTAGTCAATCTGAAAAAGGAGATAAGAAAGCTGAGATTCTTGCATCGGCATTGAAGCTGTTTGTTGAGTCAGGTTTTCACGGTACACCCACCAGCAAAATTGCCAAAGAGGCTGGTGTGGCCAATGGTACCCTTTTTCATTACTACAAAACCAAAGATGATTTAATCATAGGCTTGTACATTGATATTAAATCAAAGCTCGGAGCCTGCATTAGGCCGCAAGGTTTGCCGGGAGAAGATACCAAAGCAACGTGTAAGCGTAATTATGTTGATGCTTTGTATTGGGCCATGAACAATGAAGCTGAGTTTAGGTTTGTGCAGCAATTTTCCAGCTCTCCGTACCTAATGCTGATTACACCCGATGAAATGAAAAAACAATCAAAGGCTTGGTTGTCAATGATTGAAGAGGGCATTGTTAAGGGTGAAGTAGAACCATTGCCATTAGAATATATTAATACATTAATCAGCAGTAATATTTACGGGCTGCACCAATACCTAAGCATGGCTAAGCTCAGTAACGATGCGCAAGCTAAAGTTATCGAAGACAGTTTTGAACGTCTTTGGCGCATGATAGGAGCATAAATTTTTTTAACGGATAATAGAGTGATTAATCAATCGAATAAACAAAAATGAAAAAAGTAATATTAATAACAGGAGCCTCGGCCGGGATAGGAAAAGATACTGCAAAGCTGCTGGCAAAAGAAGGCCACATAGTATATGGGGCAGCACGTAGGGTTGATAAGATGCAAGAGTTGGTGCAATACGGAGTGCGTTTGTTGGCAATGGATGTAACAGACGACGCGTCAATGATAAAAGGGGTGAATGAGATTATTGCTGCTGAAAAACGCATCGATGTATTGGTAAATAATGCAGGCTATGGTTCGTATGGAGCAGTTGAAGATGTGCCCTTGGATGAAGCACGCTACCAGTTTGAGGTAAACGTGTTTGGGTTGGCACGCCTTATACAGTTGGTGTTGCCCCACATGCGCAGCCAAAAATCGGGTAGAATTATTAATGTGTCTTCAATGGGAGGTAAATTCGGTGAGCCCCACGGAGCTTGGTACCATGCAACTAAGTTTGCAGTAGAGGGCTTTAGCGATAGCTTACGTATGGAGTTGAAACAATTTGGTATTGATGTAGTGGTAGTGCAGCCCGGCGCAATAAAAACCGAATGGAGCGGTATAGCAGGTGATAATATGTTAAAAACATCAGGCAATACAGCGTATGGCAATCTTGCCCGCATGCATGCTAAAGTATTGCAAAACGAGGAAGGGAAAATGGGTTCTGAGCCTATTGTGATAGCCGAAGCCATTAAAAAAGCCATTGACGCGAATAAACCAAAAACCCGCTACGTGGCAGGTGCATTGGCAAAATCAACGTTGTTTATGAAGAGCATACTACCCGATAGGGTTTTTGACAGCATTTTAATGCGTATGTTAAAGTAACAGAAATGAGAAGAACATTTAAGATAATAAAGAAAACACTAATGATACTACTTGTTTTGATAGCTGTTTTTATTGCTGCCGTAGCCATTTTTATGCAGCAGGAACAGTTTGGGAAATATCCTGAAGGAGAGAGATTGGAGCGAATTAAAAAATCACCGAATTTTAGAGACGGACAATTTCAAAACCAAAGCCATACGCCTGATTTAGCAGAGGGTGAAAACTACTTCTCCGTAATGAAGAAGTTTATTTTTAATAAAGACCCACGTAATAAACCTGCCGATACTATCCCTACAAAGAAAATAGATTTGAAAGCGATAGACCCTTTAAAAGATATGATGGTGTGGTTTGGTCACTCGTCATACTTTATGCAGGTTGACGGCAAACGGATATTGGTTGACCCTGTTTTAAGCGGGTCGGCCTCTCCGGTAAGCTTTACAACAAAAAGTTTTGTAGGTAGTGATGCTTACACGGTAGATGATATTTCTGAAATAGATTACCTGTTTATTTCGCACGACCATTGGGACCATTTGGATTACAAAACAGTAACTGCTCTAAAGTCACGTGTTAAAAAGGTAATCTGCGGATTAGGTGTTGGAGCCCATTTTGAACGTTGGGGTTTTGATGTGGCCAACGTAATCGAGCAAGACTGGTACGATGAGGTGGTATTAGATTCAGGGTTTAAAGTAACCTTTACTCCTGCCAGACACTTTTCAGGTCGTGGATTTAAACGTAACCGTTCGTTGTGGGTATCGTTTGTATATCAAACACCCACCAAAAAGATATACTTAGGCGGCGATTCAGGCCATGATAAACACTTTGCCGAAATAGGAACTAAATACGGGCCGTTTGACCTTGCGATACTTGAGTGCGGGCAATACGATAAAGGGTGGAAATACATACACATGATGCCCGAAGAAGCAGTACAAGCAGCCAAAGAACTAAAAGCATACAAATTGCTTCCTGTGCATTGGGCCAAGTTTTCGTTAGGTAACCATGCTTGGGACGACCCGATACTACGGGTTACCACGGCTGCAAAAACCAACAATCAACCCATTATTACCCCTGTAATAGGTGAAGAAGTTAGCCTACAAGACTCTGCAACTTATGTGGAGTGGTGGCAGGGATTGAAATGACCTCAAGACAATTTTAAGTGTATATAAAGGGTGTGGTAATTTGCCATGCCCTTTTTAATTTATAAACCTTCCAGCTCCTTCAAATAATCGTACTGCAAATCCTCGTGAAGGGTGGCTACTGCCTTGCGTATTTTTTCAAGCTGGCGGTCGTATAGTTTAGATAAGTCGAGGTAACGGTGCACGGGTATGCCTGTTTCTTTCAACTCACGACAATAATAAATCAGTACCTCAGCTTCGGTTTGTTTGTTACCACTGTATTTAATAAACTTGTTCGCCATTCGTAACACTTTGCGAATCCCCTTTTTGGCGTAATAAATGTTGTCAGTGTTTATTTCACCAAACTGGGTGGTTATTTCAAGCTGCACATTACGGATGTATTGCTGTTCATCGTGTGCCTCAAACAACAAGTAGGTAAGCAGTTCCTTGTTTTCCTTTTTGTATTTTGTAAGTCTTAGGCACAGTTCAACCACCTGCTTTGTCGGCAGTTCATTCAGTTCGCGTTTTAATTCAGCTAATGTGGCAGCCTTCATTACTTCATTTTTTTCAAGGGTTCCAGCAGGTATTCAAGCCCGTTCAGTTTTATTTCATACAAGGTTTGCAGCATCATTCCCAACTTTCCTTGGGGAAAGCCCTTGCGGTTAAACCACTCAAGGTACGATACAGGTAAATCACACAGCACAGTGCCTTTGTATTTCCCAAAAGGCATCTCCATTTTCACCAGTTGCAGCAGTAGTTGAGGGTCGGTAGTCATTCGTCGGCAACTTACAATTTTTTTCAACGCGCCATTATTACAAAATAGTAACACCTCGTTGTGTTTCCTAACTAATTCAACTACATTTGATTAAGCAACCCTTAACCTACCAATTATGAAAAAGGCACTGCTGATTTTATTTTTTGCAACTACAGCAAGCATTGTTTACGCTCAGGGAGAAATCAGTTTATACGTAAGTACCCAAAACGGGAAATACACTTTCTATGATGGCTCCCAATCAAAAACTACCGATAAACACGAACAGGGTACCGTAAACCTTAGTCACACGGGACCTATTGTGGTGGATGTAAGTCCGGCCGATATATCCATCGGTCCCAACCAAACAAAAAACTGGCAGGGCAAAGTATATCCTGATATTAACAATGCTCCAATACCCGGAACTTCAGCGAATGCAGAAGTAATTGCAAATTATGATGTAACGTTTAGCAGAGCCCAAGGGGCGGGGGCGGGCGGAACGGTTCAGTCTACCTATAATTGCAATGGGGGAGGTTGCCACATTCACGGTGACCAAAACGGGGTGCACGAAATAGTGAGTAAAACCGGTTCGCAAAAGCTGGAGTTTAAGGTTTACAGTGTTAAAACATCAGCCCCTGAAAATTTTACCTCATGTTTAGATAGAGAATTTACCATTTATGCCGAAGCGTACCCTTACGGAGGCAGCTTTAAATGGACTGCGGGTGAAAATATAACCCTTACCAACGGTAACAATAATCAAACCGTACAGTTTAAAAGTACCGCTTTGGGTAATAGCACCCTCACGGTAGAGTACACCATACAAGGCGTAAGTTACAAGCATACGGTAGCTGTTAACTGTATTAAGCCTGTAGTTACTTTTAATGTTCCTGATGAGATTACGGCAGCAGTGGGCAAACAGTTTACCATTAACCCAACAATTACTCCCTCAGGAGGTCAGGTATCGTGGGAGGTTTCAAGCGGGTTACAACTTAATTCAGGGCCGTACAATTTTGTGGCGTTTGTAACTCCTAAACAACCGGGCGACCAAACTGTTACCTGCACCATTAAAGCCTGCGGGGAAACTATTGTAAAGATCATTAAGGTAAAAGTTAATCCATGTATGGTGACTGTGCCCGACTCGGTGAAGGTGCTGAAAGGGACTTCGGCCACTATAACTGCAAGTGGTAATATGCAAGGCTCATTTAGCTGGGCGGCAGGTAATAATGTGCAAATTGAAGGGGCAGCAAACCAACAGGCGGTAACTATTAAGGGTGTAACAGCAGGGGAGGGTTGGGCAGAAGTGGAATTTACAGGCACCGATTGCTCTGATAAGAAAAAAGTACGTGTAATAGTGTTAGAAAAACCGACACTTAAAATAGATATAGCCTATGCGCCAATGGCTACAATGTGTTTAAAGGAGAGAAGGATACTAACTGCAAGGGTTGAGCCGCAGGGTGGAACATTCAGTTGGACATTATCATCCGCGTCACTTAAGTTTTACGGACCGGCAGGAAATATACCTACAACGGTGGTTGAGGCAGATAAAGGCGGACCCTGCACTGTAACCTGTACGTACACAGTAAATGGCGAAACGGTTACGGAAACAATCACTACCGATGTAAAAGCGTATTCAAAAGTTGAATTGACGACAAGCAATGCCGCCACCGAAATAGCTAAAGGCACCAAAGTAACTTATACAGCAAAAGTGTACGACCACAACGGGCAAGCGGTAAATAATCCCCCTGCATTGCATTGGAAGGTAGTTTATATACCAATAGGACAACAGGACAATGTTAGCAATTGGGTTAGCTATGACCTGCAAGGAACGGTTAGTTCACAGGATTATACGTGGAGTTTTCCGCAAGGTAATTTTCCGTTGCAAGGTAAGCCGCCCTATAAAATGGCAGCGTGGATACAGGCTTCAGAGCATTGCACCTATCATTCAGGCTCTGTTCATATTAAAGTGGTGAGTCAGAACGGCCAGAATTAGAGGCAGGTTGTTTTGCATTTTGCTAAAACTTTTTACTTTTGAGTTAAAATAACTATCATGGCAAAATCAACTCAATCAAAGGCTCAAAAGGCCGTAGCAAAAGAGGTGGCACCTCCTAAAGCTGCTCAACAACTTTCAACCGCAGAAATAATGGTAATGTTTGGTGCTTTGCAAGACGGGGTGCCTAAAAGCTATTACAGTGCTAAAATGGCTGTGTTGTCTCAGTTCTATTTCCCCGGTTCACCTGTTGAAGACAGTGGTACAATCAAGCCGGCAAAACTTAAACTAACTCCGCCTGAAAAATTACCACCGGTTACTAAAACGTTACAAAAAAGTATTGATTGCTTACTTGAAACTGCTGACGATAAATACCCGTTGTTACCGGAAGAGTATGTAATAGAAGATTTTGTAACCACTTTAGCTGATACGCTAGAGGAAATCCCACAAGGTACCGTTGTGTTGCAGCGTACTACAAATCTTGCAACCCTGTATTACATTGTGCTTAATGTGAAAATGGAAGGCAAGGTTGCATTGCCGCAACAAGTACAAATTGAGGAAGAGGTAGTGCTAATGGCCAGTGGACAGTTTATGGCCGGTAGCGGTAAAACATCGTTACCGATGAAAATTGCCAAGGGCATAGGAGGTGCTATGCTTTCAAAAATAGGAGGCTTTATCGCCGAAGCTATTTGGGATGCTTTGTTCCCTCCCGGTGTGCCCGATTATTTTGATGAGGTATATAAAGAGATTACAAAAATTGTTGACCAGAAAGTAGACCAAAGTCGTATTGATAGCATAAACGGTGCACTTGCTAATTTGGTGGATAAACTTGCCAATGAATATAAACCTGCCAAATCGGTATGTAACTTGAAATTAGAAAAAGACCGTCGCCGTTTGTATGATTTACTTCAAAAGTACGATCAAACCTTTCTTTCAGGTCCCGGTGGTATGCTAGGCTCGCTACAACAAGACCAAATTGCCAAAGTCGGTTTTGGGGTGTTTATGCTGGGAGCGGCATTACAACTGGCAATTTTTCAAGAAATGGCGAACATCGACCCTTATAACGGTGATGAGAAAAACGGTTGGAAGTCACCGCTTCAATCAAGCTATGGTCTGCCCAAAACAGGCAGCGTAGCAAAAATGGCTAAAAACTACGCAGAGTTTGCTGCTAAAACTTGGATTAAAGTACAAGACGACCGCAAAGCACAAGTAAAAGCCGAGAAGTTTACGAAGCGACTTCAGCCGGTAAAACACAATAAATATGCAACCTTGCTCAATGTACATTATTGGGTACGTGTAAACGATAATGGTGCCGCTACTACGGTAGAGAAAAAGATTGGCCAAGATGAAAAGGGTGGCAAAAATCCACGCTACGATGCCTTTTGTAACAGCGAGCTTTTGAATTATAAAAACCAAAAAGCGGCTGAATTGAGCGACAAGTTGGAGAACCCTGCAGCCATTATACAAGGCTGGCTTACTTTGGTTGAAAAACCCATATTGGTATAATTCTAACTAAAACAACAATACTACAGCCGTTAAGTGTATCACTTAACGGCTGTTTTTTTATACTTGTAAGCCCGATAAACAAGGGCTGTAATGACAAAAAATAAAAGCAACGGCAAACGCACTAAAAAGGCACAGCCCGATAAAAAAGTTACGATGGAACAGTTAGAAGCCATTGCTGCGCAGGTACGAAAACGTCAGCAACGATGGTACATTATTGCTGTTGTGATGATGGTATTGGTGTTTTTAGGCATCATTTTCCTGTTTCAATAGGCTTTTAGTGTCAATGCCTTAACTTTGCCCTCCATTTTTACTGTACCGCTTTGAGAACTGCAAAACAACCCCTAATCATAGAAAATTTACAAATTACAGCCGCCGGAGCTGAAGGCAACTGTATAGGTAGGCACGAAAATAAAGTAGTGTTTGTGCGTCGTGCCGTTCCCGGTGATGTGGT
Organism: Bacteroidota bacterium; assembly: GCA_008933805.1. Lineage (NCBI taxonomy): Bacteria > Pseudomonadati > Bacteroidota > Bacteroidota bacterium. Next base: position 120,894 of record WBUH01000013.1, on the reverse strand, counting down.
AAATGTGCGTGTGATTGGTAAGAAGAAGAGCTTTTACGAAGCTGAAGTGATTGAGGTGGTTACTCCCTCGCCACAAAGGGTTACACCGTTTTGTGCACATTTTGGTGAGTGTGGCGGTTGCAAATGGCAGCAAATGGACTATGCCGAGCAATTGCGCAATAAACACCAAATGGTGATTGATGCCTTTGAACGGATTGGTAAAATTGAGGTAGGGGAAGTATTACCCATACAAGGTTGTGACGAAAATCGTTTTTACCGCAACCGAATGGATTATGCCTTTAGCAACAAACGTTGGCTAAGCAAAACCGAAATGGATATTGAAGACAAGGGCGAACTAAACGCTCTTGGTTTTCACATACCGGGCAGGTTTGATAAAGTACTGAATATTGATAAATGCTGGTTGCAGGATGATATGGCCAACAACATCCGCAATGCGGTGCGTAATTACACCATCAGCAAAGGCTATACTTTTTTTGATTTAAGAGAACAACACGGGTTGATGCGCGGTTTGATTATCCGCAACAGTACCGTAGGGGAGTGGATGGTGATAGTGATGTTTCATGGCAATGATACGGATGCTATGGATGATGTAATGGGGTACATTGAAACCTCATTCCCGCAAATCACTTCGTTGTTATACGTAATCAATAATAAGCGCAACGATACTATTTACGACCAAGATGTGCTGGTGTGGAAGGGAAAAGACCACATGCTTGAAAAGCTGGGCAATCTTACATTTAAAGTGAGGCCTAAATCGTTTTTTCAAACGAATACCCGCCAAGCTGAAACCCTTTATAACATTGCCGTAAACTTTGCAGGGCTAACCGGAAACGAGGTAGTGTATGATTTGTACACGGGTACGGGCACTATTGCCAATTACGTGGCCGGTACAGCAAAAAAGGTAGTAGGGATTGAATACATTGAGCAAGCGATTGACGATGCCCGCGAGAATGCAGCCTTTAATAACATTACAAATACGGTATTTTATGCAGGGGATATGAAGGACGTATTGAACGATGCCTTTATTGCTAAAAACGGTACACCTGATTTGATAATTACTGACCCACCGCGTGCAGGCATGCATGCCGATGTTGTGAAAAAGATATGTGAAATAGGCGCGCCCCGTGTGGTGTATGTGAGCTGTAATGCTGCCACACAAGCCCGCGACCTTGACTTGATGCGCGATACTTACCGAGTTGTGAAAATACAACCCGTTGATATGTTCCCGCACACTGCCCACGTTGAAAACGTGGCATTACTAGAGAAAATATAACCCCAAGGGTATAAATAAAAAATGCGGCTCAGGCCGCATTTTTTTTAGTATCTCTGTTAAACTTAAACTCTTATCGTCCTGCCAAAATCTTTTTGTAGCGGGTCATGTCGTTTAGCAATGCCAACGCTTCAGTTATTTCAGGGTCGTCGTTAAAACCAACTTCCCAAGTAGCTCGTTGGTAGTAGTAACGTGTAGCAATTTCTTTTTCAAGCAACTTCATTATCTCAGCTTTGTTTTTCTCAAGGTCGGCCATTTTATCGTGTCCAAGTTCCTTTTTCAATTGCTCATAGCTTTTGCTTATGCCTTCGTAATACTTTTCGCCTTCGGCTTTCTTTTTCAACTCTTCAAGAGCTTTTTCAGTTTCGGTTTGGTAATCGTACTCCTTATCCTTCAAAAAGTTGGTAAAGTCCTTCCAGTCGGCCTCAGTAAGTTTAAAATCCTTGGCACTCGCAATTTTATCATGGGTATTGCGGTACTTGTTGGCAAAATCAAAAACCAGCAGTTTGCTAATCAGGCTATTGGTTATTTTGCTGTATTCGGTTCGTGTAGTTTTTACATCAGGGTCTATACCTGCACCGTCCAATACACGGCGGCCGTTTTTGGTTTTAAACTCTTTGCGCAATGAATCGGGTGTATTGGGCACCGTACCGTCTTCTTTACGTTGTGAATAATCCAATGCCTGTATGCAACGACCGCTTGGAGTATAATATTTTTGGGTAGTGATTTTTAATTGAGTGCCGTAGCTAAGCATACGGGTTGATTGTACCAAACCTTTTCCATACGTACGTTGGCCAAGTACCACACCCCTGTCAAGGTCTTGTATGGTGCCCGATACAATTTCTGATGCCGAGGCAGAGCCTTTGTTGGTGAGCACTACCAACGGAATTTCCATGTCTACAGGCACGTTGATAGTACGGTAATCGCGGTTTTGCTCGGTAACTTTGCCCTTAGTGCTTACCACCAATTGGTTGCGGTCTATAAACACATTCACAATATTTACAGCCTCGTGCAGCAAACCACCGGGGTTGCCCCTCAAATCCAATATCACCGAGGTTAGTCCGGTATTCTTCTTCAATTCTTTCAACGCATCAGCCACTTCTTTACCTGCATCACTCCTAAACTCTTCCAGCACTATATAGCCTGTATGCTCGTTAATCATGCCGTAGTAAGGCACGTTTTTCACTTTTATTTCCTCGCGCTTAATCACCTTAGTCATTTCTACCCCGTCGCGCATAATTTTCAGCTTCACTTCGGTTTCAGGCTGGCCTTTCAAAAACTTGCTCACCCCGTCAACATTTAGCCCTTTTAAGCTTTTACCGTCGGCTTCCAATAAAATATCACCCGCGCGCAAATCATTTTTTGCGGCAGCATATCCTTCATACGGTTCGCTAATGGCTACATAGTCTCCCTTTTTAACAATCATAGAGCCAATACCGCCGTATTGCCCTGTGATTTGGAAACGATAGTCTTCAATTTCGCTCTCACTGATAAAATTGGTGTAAGGGTCAAGCGAGTTCAACATCGCATCAATGCCTTCGCGCATCAATTTGCTGGGCTCCACTTCATCCACATAATAGGTATTCACCTCTTTGTACAAAGTGGTGTAAATGTCGATGTTCTTTGAAATTTCAAAGTAGTCATCGGCACTTTTAAAGGCAGCAAAGCCAAGGCCTACAACCGCAAGACCAATCATAATTGTTTTGCGGCGGTTTCTAAAAAATGTGCTTACTCGTTTCATACAATGGTATCGGTTATTGGGCAATCCGTTGTTTGTAATTAGTGCTATCAGATAGCAACAATATCATCTCTCGTTAAGTTATACAATTAGCTATGTAACTATTAATACCAAAAACGTTGCAATAAGTAAATTATTTCAACGGGTGGTAGCCGTGTCCGCCCCACCATGGGTTGCAACTTAGTATGCGTTTTGCAGCCAGCCAACCGCCTTTTAGGGGGCCGTATTTTTTTAATGCCTGTATAGCATATACTGAACACGTGGGTGTATAGCGGCACGTAGGCGGCAACAATGGCGATAATAGCCATTGGTACAGCTTAACCAGTAATATAAGCGGGGCACTAAGAATTATTTTCAGCCACTGCATGGGCAAACTTTTTAAATAAGGGAACCAGCTTTTGTTCAAGTAATTCGGAAGTAATATGTTCCTTCCCTACATACCCAATCAAAAAGCACGCCTGTTGCTTATTCGAAGTTAAAGAATCGTATAGAATAGATTTGTTTTTTCGATAAATCTCCCGCAATTGCCTTTTAATCCTGTTTCGGTCGTGGGCTTTTTTAAAATTGCGTTTGGGCACGCTAATTAATACCTGTGCGGGAACTTCCTCACGCATGGGCGCGACGAGGTACACAAATTTTACCGGGTACAAAAAAAAAGAACCCGTTGGTTCACTGTACAAACGGGCAATGTGTTTTTTCGACCCAAGTCGTTCGCTTTTATGGAACGTTTGGTTTGCCAAAACAAAAGGCAATATAAATGAAAAAGGCTTAACGGTGGGTTAAGCCTTATGTCTTTTCTCGTCAGACACGGTAAGTCTTTTCCTACCTCTTGCCCTACGCCTTGCCAGAGTCTTGCGACCATTCTTGGTTGCCATTCTTTCTCTGAATCCGTGTTTATTTCTTCTCTTCCTTACAGAAGGCTGGTATGTTCTTTTCTGGGCCATGTCAGTCTAATTTTTAAAGGACGGCAAAGATAGCAAAAAACTAAACCAATACAAATAAATTAATTAGCAACGATTTTTTGTCTTGTGGTATCTTTGTGCAAAGATAGATACCAACCACCCTAAATCAAAACCTGTGATGAAAAGAGTTATACCCGCTTTGCTTTTAGTTATTGGGATTGCGACGGCTGCCAGTGCGCAGCTTACAAAAAACTTTTCGATTGTATCGGTGGCTAACAATGCTACGATAAATTTAGAGGGAGATAAAGAAACTAAGCTGTACCTTACTTGGACAAACGCTGATTTGCAACAACCCGGTACAGTGATAAGGTACTCGGTGCAATTAGATACGCCCGGAGGAAACTTCAACAATCCGGTATTGATTATCGGTTCTACTTGTTGTGCAAGCTTTTTTGAAGATTCAACCATTAACATCAAATACGGTTATCTGGCCGGTGAGCTGGAGGCAGCCATAAAAAGCAAGCTGCAAAAAACATTCAAGATTGGTGAAACGGCCACTTTTGATTGGATTGTGATGGTAAACGCAACCGGCCCTAATGCCACGTATGAAAACCGTCAGACAACATCGCAGCGCATAACCTTCAACAGGGGGCAGTTTGGTAGCGAATATGTTCCCGTAAAACTTGCGATGCCGTTAGACAATTCAAGCTTTTTTGTTGAAGACAACGCCTCGATAAATTTAAAATTCCAATGGAACAAGGCGTATTGCCCATCAGGTTGTGCTACTGCGCAGTATCACATTATGTTTGATGAGATGAGCGGCGATTTTAGCACGCCGTTATATTCGTTTACAATTCCACAAAGCCCGTTTGATACGCTGTTTGATTTAAGGCAAGACATCCTGGCTCAAATGATGTATGACAACGGTATGCCTACCAATACCCCAAAAACGTATAAATGGGCAGTGAAAGTAACGGGTAACAATGAGGAGTTCATTACCCCCAGTCGTCGCGTAAGTTTACAACGCGGCCTTATGCGCTACGAGCATATACCGTTTGGAACGGTATTCCCCATCGATAACTCAGTGTTTACCATAAGCGGTAAACAAACCGATACCATATTTTTTGCATGGAACCGCACCCGTTCAGGGTTTCCTGACGCCGCTTCGTACACTATTTTGTTTGATACTGCCAAAACCGGTTTCAATTTTCAAAAGCCTGTTTTCAGACTTTCAACTGCCGTTGGAGACACTTCGTTGAAAGCAAAATACATTACCCTTCGCGACAGTTTGGATAAGAAGTACGGCAAAAACTGGAAGAACGCTAAGCTTAAATGGACAGTTGAAGCCGATATTATCGGATATAAATTTATGAGTGAGGATACTAACGATATCACACTTTCAAGAGGATTCTTCACCAGCGTAAACTCGGAAGAAAATACGGTTGCGTCTGTCAACATTTACCCCAATCCTGCAACTTCAGATATAACCATTTCATGCCCCATCGGTATATCTTCGGTAAGTGTAGTGGATTTAGCAGGTAGGCAAGTGCTGGTTTCGACTAGTGAAACCCTTGCTGTGAGCGGGTTGGAAAATGGTGTATATATGATACTTGCACTCGACAAAAACGGTGTATCTTTGCCCCCCCAACGCTTGATAAAGCAGTAGGGGTAAAAGTATCGTATTTAAATAAAAATGAAAGTAGCCTTAGTGGGAGCCACCGGATTAGTAGGTGGTATCATGCTGAAAGTTTTAGAAGAAGAAAACTTTCCTGTTAGTGAATTGTATCCAGTAGCCTCTGAAAAATCAGTAGGAAAAACCGTTGAATTTAAGGGTAAACAAATTACCATTATCAGTGCTGATGAAGCCATTAGCAAGCGTCCTGATATTGCGCTGTTCTCAGCCGGCGGGTCAACCTCTTTAGAACTGGCCCCTAAGTTTGCCGAGGTAGGTACTGTGGTAATTGATAACAGCAGTGCTTGGCGCATGGACCCAACTAAAAAACTGATTGTGCCAGAAATTAACGGCAGCACCATTACCCCCGAGGATAAGATTATTGCTAATCCCAATTGCTCAACCATACAAATGGTAATGGCATTGGCTCCGTTGCATAAAAAGTATACCATCAAACGTCTTGTAGTATCTACCTATCAATCGGTTACCGGTACAGGGCAAAAAGCTGTAGCACAATTAACAAATGAGCGTAAGGGAGTTGAAGGCGAAATGGCCTACAAGTACCCTATTGATATGAATTGCATTCCCCATTGCGATGTGTTTTTAGATAACGGGTACACCAAAGAAGAAATGAAAATGGTGCACGAAACCCGTAAGATTTTGGGTGATAATAACATTAAAGTAACAGCAACTGCGGTTCGTGTTCCCGTTGTTGGGGGACATTCCGAAGCGATAAACATTGAGTTTGAAAAACCCTACGAGATTGGTGATGTATTTTCTATTTTGAAAAACACAGAGGGAGTTGAAGTGGTAGATGATGTTGAGAATTTTAAGTATCCAATGCCAATGTTGGCTGCAAACCGTAATGAAGTGTTGGTGGGTAGGATACGTAGGGACGATTCGGTTGAAAACGGTTTAAACATGTGGGTAGTGGCTGATAATTTGCGAAAAGGTGCAGCAACAAATGCACTGCAAATAGCCCAATTAGTGGCACAAATGAAAAGCGCCGTTAATTAACCTTTAGTTTACGTACCGTATTATTACAAAACGGCTATATTTGCCAAAATTTAAAAAATCACTTTTTTTAAATAGTGCTAGATATGGTGTTTGAAAAAATGTGCTGCTACCCTTAGAAAATTAATTAAAAGTATTTAACCTACTATACCAGCTTTAACAAAAAAGTAATCAGCTATAATTTATGATTAACAGCCGCAGCAGCAAGATTTTACCCTTTGTTATACTTCTATTCTCTTGTCTTTTTTTCGGGTCTTGTATTACCAATAAGAGAATACAATACTTGCAAGAGCTTGATAGTAAAACAAACTATACCGATACAATTAAATACAACCGCAGCGAATATAAGCTACAGGTAAACGATATTATAAATATCGAGATTAAAACCCGTAATACTGAGTTTGCTGCATTGTTTGGCAATAGCAGCTTAGCCGCTGGTGGAAACTTAGGTAACGTGGCAGGTGGCGGTGGAGGTGATTTGTTTTACACAGTGGGCTATACCATCAGTGATTCAGGGTTTATTAATTTCCCCTTTTTAGGTAAAATAGAGATTGCCGGACTTACCATTCAAGAAGTATCAGATAAAATTGGAAAAGAGCTTCAGGTATTTCAGGTGGACGCGATGGCTATTGTTCGTTTGGGTGGGATGCGTTTTACGCTTTTGGGTGAGTTTAACAGAGCAGGTAAGTATGTGGTACTTCAGAATCAAGTAACAATTTTTGAAGCCATTGCAACCGGAGGAGATTTGAGAGAGATTGCCCGTAGAGATAGAGTTACATTAGTACGTCAATATACTGATGGGGTTCGTATACATTACATAAATGTTCTAGATAAGAATATAATCAACTCACCCTATTATTTCTTGCAGCCAAATGATTTGTTGTATGTGGAGCCGCTTAAACGCAGGGCTTATGGTGTTGGTGTAAACGGTTTGCAAACCCTTACTACAGCACTTTCAGTTATTTCAACAGCTCTACTGCTAATAAATTACTTTAATCGCTAACCAGAAAAACAGCCCCAATAGTAAATGAATATCCCTTCACCCAATACGGATAACAATATATTAAGACCCACCGACATTGTTGCAAACCAAGGATTTGATGTAAAAAAATTCTTGTACACGTATGTTTTGCCGGTGTTACCTTTCATTGTTCTTAGCGCACTAGTAGGACTTTTTGCCGCATTCCTTATCAATCGTTACACCAAACCTGTGTACTCGGTACAAGGAACCATGCTTTTGCAGGAAGATAAAAACCAAAACGGGTTAGGTGTTGGTATTCAAGCGTTACTTTTTTCTGATTCAAGGCTGATTTTTGAGAACTCGATATTGATGCTGAAATCGTATGCATTGAACGAGCAAGCATTAGAAGGTACAGATTTTAATACCAGTTATTTTAGTGTTGGACGTGCTGTAGCAAATGAGGTTTACGGGGCGGAATGTCCCATAAATATTGAATTTGATACCGGTCATGCACAATTGGTAAGTGCAGCCTTTCTTATCCAGAGCGTTGATGATAATAGCTTTTCGATAACCTATGAAAACATGGGTATCAGTTTCAACATCAATACTCAACAGCCTGTATTAGTGAAAGGTTGCGTTGCCCCATCGGGTAATCATAAATACGATACATGGATAGAAACCCCTTGTGCAAAGTATAGGGTTAAACGTTCAGGATTGCCTTTTGCTAAGGGTAATAAATTGCGTGTAATACTTCGGAAGAATGAAGATGTAATTAAACAAATCCAGCTTGCTCTTAAGTTTGAACCCCTTGCAAAAGGGTCTGCGGGTGTTAGCATTTCTATGAAAGGAAATAGCCGTGAAAAAATGAAAGCATACATAAATCGTCTTCAGGATGTATTTATGAGTGCCGGCTTGGATGAGAAAAACAAGATTATATACAACGCTATCCAGTTTATCGAAACTCAGTTAGGTACTATTAGCGACTCGTTACAATTGGTTGAAGATAATTTGGAGGACTTTAGGGTTAATCGTAATGCAATAGACCTTTCTGCCCAAGGTAGTATGTTGTTGAACAGGCTAGATCAAATATTAAGCGATAAGTCAAACGTTCAGCTTCAGCAAAGTTATTTAAAGTACTTAATTGATTACTTGAGTCAAAACGACTTTACAAAAGATTTAATAGCGCCATCACTGATGGGTATTAATGATAATTTTTTACAAGGTAGAGTTGCGGATTTAGCTAAACTTCAAACAGACTTTAAAAGAGAGACTAGCAAAGGTAGTAGCAAGGAAAGCCCAATTTTTAAAGAAAGACTTAGGGAGTTGGAGCAGTTTGGTGCAGTTCTGTCAGAATCAGCCAGAAACTTACTTAAGACTACTCAGATTACATCTGAGGATATAGCCAGAAGATTAAGTTCTCTACAGAGTGAAATTGATTTATTACCGGGTAAAGAGCGCGAGTACTTTAAAATCGAGCGTAAGTTTAAAGTAAACGAAAATATCTACAACTTCTTGTTACAACGTCGTGCTGAACTAGGTATTTTGAAGGCATCTTCACGTGCTGATAACAAAATTATTGACAGGGCTAGTGTTAAGGCTAAAATAAGCCCTCAGAACAGCACCAATTATGTTATTGGCGGTATAGTTGCGGCGTTAATCCCTATCATCATAGTATTAATATTAGAGTACTTTAATGATAAGATACGTAGCACAAATGATTTGAAGCAACTTTCATCAATACCGATGATTGGTGGTATTGGGCACAGTGATAAAGAAACTAACCTGGTTGTTTATGATAGTCCAAAATCATCTATTAGTGAGCGTTTCAGGGCGATAAGGAGTAACCTGCAATTTATGGCAGGTGAGAAAGAGCGATATACTATACTTGTTACCTCAAGTATAAGTGGTGAGGGTAAAACCTTCTGTTCAACTAACATCGCTAGTATATTTGCTATCGGCCGTAAAAAAACTGTGCTAATGGGTCTTGACCTTCGTAAACCCAAAATCTATAATGATTTTGGACTTACTAACGAACATGGTGTGTCAACCTATGTTATCGGTCGTTCTACCAAAGAGCAAATCATACAGCATACTAAATACGAAAACCTTGATTTTATTGCAGCGGGTCCTACACCTCCAAACCCTTCGGAGTTGTTGTTGAGTGAGAAATTCAGGGATCTTGTGTTAGAACTGCAAAAAGAATACGAATGTGTGGTGATGGATACCCCTCCATTCGGTATAGTTTCAGATGCATTTGAATTAATGCGTTTCTCAGACTTGAACTTGTATGTGGTCCGTCAAAACTATACCATCAAAGAAATGGTAACTTTTGTGGACGGCTTGTATAAGCAAAACCAAATCAAGAACCTTAGTATATTGATTAACGACGTTAAAGCCGGAGGTGGCTACGGCTACGGCTATGGCTACGGTTACGGTTATGGCTATGGCTATGGCTACGGCTACGGTTATGGCTACGGTTATGGTTACGGCTATTATGATGATGAGCCAGCTAAGCGGAAATCCTTTATACAACGATTGTTTGGCCGAAAATAATTTATAGAAAATACCCCTTCACAGGGGTATTTTTTTATTTCAGACGTTTTGTAATCGCAAAAACTACTCGAAAGATATTTGCTGTTTACAAAATTTTCTTAAATTTGAGTACTTTTTCTACTCATTCTTTAGTCCATGCTGGGACTGACGTGGCGAAGCTGTATCTATCACTCGCTAATTAACAAAGGTTTAAACAACGTGCTCGACACTTTAATATCATCAAAAACACGCGTCAAGTTATTGTTGAAGTTTTTTTTGAACGCAACTAACAAAGCCCATTTGAGGGGTTTGGAGGCTGAGTTCGGAGAAAGCAGTAACGCAATACGCCTGGAGCTTAACAGGCTTGAAGATGCAGGGTTGCTTAATAGTGCTGTACAAGGCAACAAAAAACTGTTTAGTGCCAATACAAGGCATCCGTTGTTTAAAGACATCAACAGTATATTGTTTAAATACACAGGGCTTGATAGAATTGTGGAGCAAGTGCTTGGCAAGCTGGGTGATTTGGAGAGAGTTTATTTGGTAGGTGATTTAGGCAGAGGGGTTGATTCACCAATTATCGACTTAATAATAGTAGGAAACATAAACAAAGAATACCTTGCCCGTTTGACGGAAAAGGCTGAAGCAATAATCGATAAAAAACTGCGATACGCTACTTTTACACCCGAGCAGTTTAACGAACAAAAAGACAGGGTGTTACCTGAAAATAATTTATTAATCTGGAACCAATAACTTTTATGAGCAATCATAAAATATCAGTAATAGGACTGGGCTATGTAGGGCTTCCCTTAGCAGTTGAATTTGCTAAAAAATACCCCACTGTTGGATTTGATATCAACCAACACCGTATCAACAAACTGCAAGAAGGTCACGACCATACCCTTGAGGTGGAAGATGATTATCTAAAAGCAGTTATTAACGGCACAGATGCCGAATGTGTTGCAGGTGCAGGCATAGTATTCAGTTCTGATATTAACGAACTTAAGGATAGCAATATTTATATTGTTACCGTACCAACACCCGTTGATGCTTACAACCATCCTGATTTGACCCCGCTATACAAAGCGAGCGAGACAGTTGGTAAGGTATTGAGCAAAGGGGATATTGTGATATACGAATCAACAGTATATCCCGGTGTTACGGAAGAAGAATGTGTTCCTGTGTTGGAGCGTGTTTCCGGCTTGAAGTTTAATGTTGATTTCTTTGCAGGATATTCACCCGAGCGTATCAACCCCGGTGACAAAGAGCGCCCGCTAACTAAGATACTTAAGATTACTTCGGGTTCAACTCCTGAGGTAGCTAAAACAGTGGATACACTGTATAACGCCATACTTAAGGCGGGTACCCACATGGCACCCACCATAAAAGTTGCCGAAGCGGCCAAAGTAATTGAGAACTCACAACGTGATATAAACATTGCTTTTGTAAACGAACTCTCAAAAATATTTAACCTGCTGGGCATTGATACCAATGATGTATTGGAGGCCGCAGGTACCAAATGGAACTTTTTGAAGTTTAAACCCGGATTGGTAGGCGGCCACTGTATAGGTGTAGACCCGTATTACTTGGCTCAAAAAGCGCAAACCGTAGGTTATCACCCTGAAATTATTTTAGCCGGACGCAGGCTAAACGATGGCATGGGAGCTTATGTGGCTAATGAGGTAGTGAAACTGATGGTGAAAAAAGACATCAGGGTTAAAGGAGCTAAAATTTTGATTTTGGGCATCACCTTTAAAGAAAACTGCCCCGATGTGCGCAATACCCGTGTAGTTGACTTGGTAAAAGAATTAAAAGACTTCTCTACCGACGTAAGTATTTACGACCCGTGGGCAGAACCTGCTGAAGTGATGCACGAGTATGGTGTAGAAACAATGAAGGAGTTAAATACCAACGGACATACTTACGATGCAGTAGTATTGGCAGTTGCTCACAAAGAATTTGCAAACCTTAATTTAGATGCTTTGCGTAAAAGCGAAAGCGTAATATTTGATATTAAAGGAGTGTTGGACCGTAACTTGGTTGACGGCAGGCTGTAATCCCGCGATTTAATAAAATGAAAGTATTAGTTACCGGTTCAGCGGGATTTGTAGGGCATCATTTGGTGAAGAAGCTATCTGCACAAGGACACGAGGTGTGGGGATTGGATTCATTAAACGACTATTACGACCCACAATTAAAAATGGGCCGTCTAAAAGATCAAGGTTTTGATGTTTCCGACATTCAGTATGGCCAGCCGTTATATAGTCAAACTTGTGGTAGCTTTATCCAGTTAAAGCTGGAAGATAAGCCCTTGCTTGAGCAATTATTCTCGGAGCAACAATTTGAAGTTGTAGTGAACCTTGCAGCACAAGCAGGTGTTCGTTATTCTATTACACAACCTCAAGCCTACGTTGATAGCAACATACAAGGTTTTTTAAACATATTAGAGGCTTGCAGGCATAATAACATCAAACATTTGGTGTTTGCCTCAAGTTCATCAGTTTACGGGCTGAATAAACAAATACCGTTCAGCACCACTCAAAACGTAGATCACCCCATATCTCTATACGCTGCTACTAAAAAGAGCAACGAACTGATGGCGCATACGTATGCCCATTTATTCAATTTGCCTGTTACGGGTTTGCGCTTCTTTACAGTTTATGGTCCTTGGGGAAGGCCCGATATGGCCTATTTTATCTTTACCAATAAGATACTAAAAGGAGAGCCTATCGACGTGTTTAACAACGGCGATATGAAGCGTGACTTTACATATGTAGACGATATTACGGAGAGCATCAGTCGCTTGTTGGATAAACCTCCCGTAGCGCATGTACAAACCGAAGAGGGTAATCTATCACCCAATGATAGTTCTGCACCCTACCAGTTGTTTAATATTGGTAACAATAGCCCGGTTAACTTAATGGACTTTATTACTGCCATTGAGGAAACCTTGGGCAAAACAGCTGAAAAGGTAATGAAGCCTTTGCAACCGGGTGATGTGCACATTACCTATGCCGATGTGCAAAGCCTTATAGACTATACCGGTTTTAAACCCCAAACAACCGTTAAAGAAGGAATGAAAGCCTTTGTTGATTGGTATTTGGAGTATTACCAAATAAAAAGCGTAAACCATTGAAAGTAGAACTGATAGCCGAAATAGGGCAGGCGCATGAAGGTAGCTTGGGTTTAGCGCACTCATACATTGATGCTTTAGCAGGTACCGGTGTTCATACGGTTAAATTTCAAGTTCACATTGCTGAAGCTGAAAGCAGTCAGTATGAACCTTTCCGTGTTAAGTTCAGTTATGAAGACGATACACGTTACGATTACTGGCAACGTATGGAGTTTACTGCCGACCAATGGGCAGGCTTGAAGCAACACTGCGAAGACAAGGGAATGGAGTTTGGCGCTTCACCATTTTCACAAGCAGCTGTTGATTTGCTAGAGAAAATAGGGGTTAAAAACTACAAGATTGGCTCAGGCGAAGTTTCAAACTTTTTAATGCTTGAAAAGATTGCTCAAACCGGAAAACCCATTCTGCTTTCATCAGGCATGAGCAGCTTTGAAGAGCTGGATAAATCCGTAGACTTTATAAAAGGCTTCGGTAATGATATTATTCTGTTTCAATGTACTACCCAATATCCCACCAGTGCTGAAAACTCAGGACTTAACGTAATCCCTCAAATGAAGGAGCGTTACGGACTGAAAGTGGGCCTTTCAGACCATTCAGGAACTATATATCCAAGTTTGGGAGCAGTAGCATTAGGTGCAGAATTGTTAGAGTTTCACGTAGTGTTTGATAAAAAGATGTTTGGCCCCGACGCTTCATCATCACTTACTATAGAGCAAGTGAAACAGCTTTCAGAAGGGGTTAATTATATCAGCACCTCGTTGGCTAATCCTGTTGATAAAAACAATACTGAAAAGTATACCCAGCTAAAGGCCATGTTTGGCAAATCGCTGGCTGTAAACAAAAACCTTCCGGCTGGGCACATACTTACTTTCGATGATTTAGAAAGTAAAAAACCTGCGGGATATGGTATAAGCACCACATTGTACAAAAATGTATTGGGCAAAACCCTTGCCCGTGATTTGAGTAAGTGGGATTTTTTAACCGAAAACGATATTAATTAATGGGCAAACGCAAAGTTTGTGTAGTAGTAACAGCAAGGCCAAGCTACAGCCGCATTAAAACGGCATTAAAGGCCATACAAGATCACCCCGATTTGGAGTTGCAATTAGTAATTGCGGCTTCAGCATTGCTAGACAGGTATGGCTCTGCCGTAAATGTTATTGAAAGGGATGGATTTACAATTGCCGCCAAGGTGTTTAACGTGTTGGAAGGTGAAAACCTTACCGCAGCTGCCAAAACAACCGGCATTGGTATTTTGGAGCTTTCAACAGTATTTGATAACCTGTCGCCCGACATTGTGGTAACTGTTGCCGACCGTTTTGAAACCATGGCTACAGCCGTTGCGGCATCGTACATGAACATTCCTTTAGCGCATGTTCAGGGCGGTGAGGTTACCGGTAATATTGATGAAAAAGTTCGTCATGCCATTACCAAACTTGCCGATTTGCATTTGGTGGCATCACCCAAGGCAAAAGAACGTGTAGTTAAAATGGGCGAAGATGAAACGAAAGTCCATTTAACAGGTTGCCCGTCTATTGACCTTGCCGACGAAATTTTACAAAATCCCGCATTAACCTTTAACCCGTTTGATAAGTACAAAGGGGCAGGGCAGGAAGTAGATATCAGCAAAGGCTATATTGTTGTTATGCAACATCCGGTAACTACCGAGTATAGTCAATCACGCACTCATATCGAACAAACATTGGATGCGGTTGCCGAACTAAACATACCCGTGTTGTGGTTTTGGCCAAACGTAGATGCCGGTGCTGACGGCACTTCAAAAGGTATCCGCGTATTCCGCGAACATCGCGACGCTTCAAACTTCCATTTCTTCAAAAACATGGAGCCCAACGATTTTCTTCTGTTACTTAAAAACTCACAATGTTTGGTAGGAAACTCAAGTGTTGGTATCCGTGAATGTGCATACTTAGGTATACCTGTTGTGAACATCGGTGGCCGTCAAGCAGGTCGTGAGCGCGGTAAAAATGTAATGGATGTAGATTACGATAAGGAAGCCATTAAGCAGGCTATAAAAGCGCAAATTGCTAACGGGCACTACAGCCCTGATAAGATTTACGGTGATGGTACCGCCGGTACACAAATAGCCGACATATTGGCTAAAGCACCGTTGTCTATCGAGAAAATATTGATGTACTAATGCTGACAGCAGAAATTTTAGGGCTTAAATATCATCGTGTGTTGGCAAACTCAGTTACTCCTGAGTTTACAGCCTCGCTAAAGGCCGACTATGATTATTCGTTTGTAATCTCTTATGGAGGATTTGAAGACCCGGAATATAACACGATTGATAAAAATGCAGGAATAATAGACCTTACAAAAGGTCTGGATCATGTGTTTGCTAACTTCAACAAAAAAAATCGCCAACATGTGAGGGGAACGGAGACAACTGAAGAGTTGTCGTTTACACATGCTATTGATGATTTTGATTCCTATTTTCAGTTCTACAAACGGTGTGAAAACGAGCGGGGATGGTATCCGGTGCCTGAGTCGGAATTGAAAAATAGTATTGTTTTTTCTGCAGCGTTTAACGGGCATTTCATAGCCGGAGTAACCGCTTATACTACAGGAAACAAACTTCGGTTGGGCAGAATATATTCTACTAAACGTTCTAACGACCAAACTGAAATTTCAAACGCACTCAGCGGTGCAAGTACCAAGCGTATCATATTTGAATTTTGTAAATACGGTATCGAAAACGGATTTGCAACCCTTGATTTGGGCGGAGTTGATTTGAACGACCCTTCAAAAGCAGGGATTACTCAATTTAAACAATCTTTTGGGATTGAAATTATCCCGGTCAAGATTGGACGTTACACCTCACAAACCTTTAACGAAAAGGAACACCTTATTCGCGAAAATGGTTACGATTTAACCTAGATAATGGCAGCAATAAGTAAAGTTATATTTTTTGGGTTTAATGATATTACAGCTGGAGCTGCCGCCCTTGCTGCCGAAGTTGGGTTTGAGACGCTAATTGTTTCAAACACTTCACAAGCCAACCGTGTTACAGAAAATGGACAAAGCTTTAATGATGCTGTTTTAGCTGCAAAGGCCGAGAGTATAATTAGTGATGATATTACAACACCCGAAGTAGTTAAAGCTTTGGGTGATATGAATAGTTCAGTAGCAATTTCAGTAGGGGCACCTTGGATATTTACCAAAGAGTATATTAAAGACGTACTTAAAGGAAACATTTTAAATCTACACGGTACGAAGCTTCCAAAAGATAGGGGAGGCACGATTTATTCTTGGTTGATATTTATGGGACACCGCACAGGTATGTGTCTTCTGCATCAACTTACAGATAAAATAGACCGTGGTGTTATAGTGGGCTATGAAGAGTTTATTTGGTCTACAGCCAACCGTAAACCTGCCGATTATATGAAGCAATATGCCACTGAAAATGTTGCTTTTTTAGGAACATTCTTTAATAAGATTAAAGCCGAGGGATTAGAGATAAATGATGCTATTATCCCCGAGTATCTTTCTTCATACTGGCCTCGTTTAGATGCACGCATTAACGGATGGGTAAATTGGGATTGGAGTGCGCAAGAAATTGAACGTTTTGTGTGTGCTTTCGACGATCCCTACGCAGGGGCTAGAACACGGTGGAATGATAAAGTGATTATTCTAAAAGAGGCTTATTCACAGGCTACTGATGGATACACGCACCCGTTTCAACGTGGTATCGTTCACCGCAAGAACAAAAATTGGATAACAATATCTGCAAACGGGGGTGAGTTAATAGTATGTTCTGTAACAGATATTGAAGGTAACGACATAAAAGGCCAAATTAAAGTGGGTGACATATTATATACAACCAACGAAGATTTGGTGCAAACACGAACCCGAGTCCCCAAAAAATAAACGGTTTGAGGCTACTAATAGTTAACTTTCATTACTTCCGTGAGGAAACCTATGCTTCAGGTATTTATCCTGTAAGTAGGGCTGCTTTAAACAGGCAGGTAGATGAATTGGCTAAATATTACGAGTTTATATCACAGGAGAAGTTGGCAGAAGCCGTTTCAACAAAAAACTATCCTGATAAAGACTTTTGTCTGATTACCATTGACGATGGATTGAAGGAACAAATGGCTGCTTTTGAGTTTTTGAAAGAAAAAGGCATCCCTTCAATCTTATACGTCCCCACTGACGCTGTACAAAACCGTAAGGTACTTAACGTACATAAATTGCATTATGTGCGTACACAAATGACAGATAGTGATTTGTTTAGCTTGTTGGATGAAAAATACAATGTATCAAATGTAAAATTTGATATGGCAGCCCTTGCCAACCAATACCGCTACGATGATGATACGGCTCGCAAAGTGAAGTACTTCTTGAACTTTGTGTTGACCGAAGAACAAAAAGAAGAAGCCACTAACTTTTTCTTTAGTCGTTTGGTGAGCAACGAAACCGACTTTGCCAACCAATTATACATGAACGAAACAGACCTGATAACGCTTGCCAATGCTGGTGTTTTAGGTTCGCACGGTTGTGCACACATTCCATTGGCTACAAAGTCTTTTGAAGTTGCAAAAACCGATATTCAACAATCAATAAACTATTTAGAAAATGTTACGGGTAAACCTGTAATATCGTTTTCATACCCATACGGTGGTAAGGATGCGGTGAATACCGACCTCGCTCCGGCCTTTGAGGAAACGAATGTGAAATTTGCTCTAACCATGTGGCGAGGAGTAAACACCGCTGAAAACCTAAATAATCCGTTGTTTTTACACCGTGTAGACACCAATGATGCACCCGGGGGGAAAAACAACTCAACCGAATACATTTCGCTTGGCGCAAAAGCTTAACATACTGATCGCAGAAACCCTGAACTTTAGCCCCGAAGCCGTGAAAGGTTTGGAGCAGCTAGGTAATGTTACTTTGCGTGATATTGAGAAAGAGAACCTTACCGATGCGCTGGCTGCTTATGATGTGTTTTGGTTTAGGCTGAAATTCAAAATTGAGGAAAAGGATTTTCCGCCTCAATTTCGTTGTCGATATATACTTTGTCCTGTTACAGGGCTTGACCATATAGATTTAGCCGCTTGTGAGAAAAGGGGTATAAAAGTGCTAGCCCTTCGTGGTGAGACCGAATTTTTAAAAACCGTTCGTGCCACCGCCGAACATACAATCGGACTTACACTTTCGCTGCTCCGTCATGTTTCCCATGCAGTTTCTTCAGTAAAAGAAGGTGTTTGGGATCGTGATTTATTTAAAGGCCACGAAATATTCGGGAAAAAGGTAGGGATATTAGGGGTAGGTCGTCTAGGCACTATTACGGCAGGCTTTTTCAAAGCCTTTGGTGCCGAAGTATATGGCTATGATGTAAAAGACTTTGATACTTCTATTTGCAATAAAGTTGATTCTATTGATGAACTGTTTGCAATATCAGATATAGTAAGCGTTCACGTTGCCTATAACGATAGTACACATCATTTAGTAAACGCTTCTTTGCTGCAAAAAATGAAACCGACCGCTGTATTGATAAATACAGCAAGAGGTGGCGTAATAAACAGTGTAGATTTAGTTGCGGCATTGAGCGGCAAAACCATAGCCGGTGCCGCATTGGATGTGATAGAAGACGAATACAATACAGCTGATAACACGCTGGTAGCTTATGCAAAGCAAAACAGCAACTTGATTATCACACCTCACATTGGTGGTAATACTTACGAATCCTTTGCAAAAACTGAATTGTTTTTGCTGGAAAAATTAAAAAAAGCACTTCAACTTGAGTCACAACAAGTATAAAATATTAGCAATTATTCCTGCGCGCGAAGGCTCTAAAAGGGTGTTGCAAAAAAATTTCCGTCCGTTTGCGGGTACTACGCTAACGGATATTACCATTAAACACGGTTTACAGTCAAAACAGATAACTGATGTAGTGCTAAGCTCTGATAGCGAGGAAGTACTCAATATCGGTCGAAACTATGAAGGGGTTATCAGCTTGAAAAGACCCGAAGAATTTTCAACCGATACCTCACCTGCTATTGAGTTTGTGAGGCACACATTATCGGTACTTGAGCCTCAAAAAGGGTACACCTATGATATGGTAGTGATACTGCAACCCAGTTCACCGCTACGTTACGTTGAAGATATTGACAATACCATTGAGTTATTGGCCAATAACCCCGATGCCGATTCTTCAGTAAGCGTAGTGAAGATTGACCACATGGTGCACCCTGTGAAATTGAAGGTGTTGAAGGGCGAAGAGTTAATGCCCTATATCGAAGAAGAAAAAGGTAGGTTTGCTGCCCATGAGTTGCCCGATGTTTACGTGCGGAATTGCGCGGTATATGTTACATGGCGCAAGGATTTAGAAACCCGCCCCGACGTGATAGGTAAAAAAAGCCTAGCATACGTAATGCCAGCTGAAACCTCAGCGGATATAAACAGTATGATGGACTTTGAGTTTGCCGAATATTTATATAAAAAAGCCAATAACATTACTTGAGCAGCAAGCTTAAAGAAATAGGCGGGGCAACCCTTAACTATGGCATTGGTAAGTTTTTGCCACAAGTAATTGGTTTTTTTCTAATTCCGCTGTACACAATGTACCTTACCCCTGAGGACTATGGTATAGTAGAGTTGGCAACCGCTTTTGGCGCATTTTCACTTATCTTAATGCGTTTAGCACTCCCCGGTTCGGTGTCTCGTTTTTACTATGAGCATAAAGAAGGTCCGGAGTTACGGGACTATATAACAACAATCTATTGGTCGTTACTGGCTATAAGTGTGGGGATGGCAGCCCTAATTTATATTGTTTCGTATTTTTTCCTGCATAAATTAGTTCCCGGCCTTCCTTTGTGGCCTTTTGTGGGTGTTGTATTACTAGCTGATATATTTTCAGCAAACTCTGAAATACAAAAGAGATTATTACAAGCCCGCAAACAATCTGCATACTCTGCCAAACTAAGTATAGTAACTTCTTTAGTTGGTATTATAACGGCAATCGTTTTAGTTGTTGGATTTGATTTAGGCGCATTAGGAATTGTTGGTGCCAGTCTTATGGGGTCAACTATTTTCTTTATTCAGGCACAATTTTATTTGCGGAAAGATATGGGGGGTAATTTCTCTTTCAAATTACTTACTCCATCGTTCAAATACGCATTAAATATATTGCCTTCGCATTTTGTTACTCCTTTTGGTAATTTACTTTCAAGGTCTTTACTATCAGGTTTTTCATCATTAGCAGCGGTAGGTTTATATTCATTGGCGATGCGTTTTATCACGCCGTTATACCTTATAAGCGAGGCTTTTAACACAGCCTTTTCGCCCATCTATTTTGAAGCCCGCAAAAAAGACGAGCCGGAAGGCTATAAAAAATTGGAAGATGCTTGCAAAAAAATATGGTTAGTGGCCATCTTTATGTTTGTTGCAGCATCAGCATTAACGCCATCCTTAATCCATTTAATAACCCCTGAAAGATACCACCCCGCAGCTGAACTTATACCTTTTATGGCCATTAGTTTTTTGCCAACAGTGCTTACTGTGATGTACTCGAACGAGATGTATTATAGTAAAAAGACTGCATGGGTGAGCGTAATTGCAGTAACCAGATTTGTCTCTAACCTTGCAATAGCATTGTTATTCATTGAGCAATGGGGTTATTATGCATTAATCTTAGCCAAGTTTATTGAGAATATCATCATCATGTTGTTCTCAGTATTTATATCCCGCAAAATGTTTAATTTCAATCCCAACGTGCCACTAATCATTAAAAGTGGTTTATTGGGTCTGGTATTAGTTGCCGTATCGGTATTGTTTGCCAATTATCAACCCAACAGCTATTTACAATTAGGTTTTGGGTTAGCTTTAGTAGCGGCATTTGCAGGTTTGTTGGTAGTAACCCGTATGGCAAGTATTGACACGTTAAAAAATTACATAAAATCAAAACGCCTATAAAACTGTTATAATGGATTTTAAAAATAAATCAATATTAATTACCGGTGGTACCGGTTCATTAGGTAAAGCCCTAACCAGCCACATCTTGAACAAGTGTGAAGGAGTTAAAAGGCTGGTAATCTTTTCAAGAGACGAACAAAAACAATTTGAGATGGCTCAGCAGTATCCCGGCCATTTATACCCGCAAATCCGTTTTTTTATTGGTGATGTTAGGGATTATGAGCGCTTGAAAAGAGCATTTAAAGGCATTGATTATGTGATACATGCAGCGGCCATGAAACATGTTCCCATTGCTGAGTACAACCCTATGGAGTGTGTGAAGACTAATATCATGGGTGCAGAAAACGTGATTAATGCAGCCATTGATACACAAGTAGAACGAGTGGTAGCATTATCAACCGACAAAGCCGCGGCACCTATTAACTTGTATGGAGCAACAAAGCTTGCTTCGGATAAGTTGTTTGTGGCAGCTAATAATATAAGGGGAGCTAACCCAATAAAGTTTTCTGTGGTGCGTTATGGCAACGTAATGGGATCAAATGGCTCCGTAATTCCTTTCTTTATCAAGAAAAAGAAAGAAGGTAAATTGCCTATTACCGACCCAAACATGACCCGTTTTAACATTAGTCTTCAAGGCGGTGTAGATATGGTAATGCATGCCTTAGACCATGCTTGGGGTGGTGAGATTTTTGTGCCTAAAATCCCGTCTTATCGTATTTTAGATATCGCGGAAGCAATAGGCCCCGAATGTGAAAAGCCCATTGTGGGTATCAGACCCGGAGAGAAGGTTCACGAAGAAATGATTACTTCTTCTGATTCATTCTATACCTATGATTTAGGTAAGTACTATGCAATTCTACCCGCCACCCATTCGTGGAGTTTAGATGAGTTCTTAACCTATCATAAGGCGGTCAAAGTTACTCCCGGTTTTAGATACAATTCTGAGGAGAATACCGAATGGGAAACTGTTGAATCGTTACGCCAGCTTATAAAAGAACACGTTGACTCAACGTTTAATGTTTAATAATCGCCTACTATGCAAAAGCCCATACCCTACGGCAAGCAAAATATAACAGACGAAGATATTGCTGCTGTTATTGAAGTGCTGAAATCGGATTTCCTTACTCAGGGACCTAACATCGCACGTTTTGAAGAAAAGTTTGCCCAATACGTGGGCAGCAAGTATGCGATAGCAATTTCAAATGCTACTGCGGCATTGCACATTTGTGCAATGGCTTTGGGAGTAAAAGAAGGCAGTAATGTAATTACTACTTCAATCACCTTTGCCGCTTCAGCAAATTGCATCAGGTATTGTGGCGGTAATGTATATTTTGCTGATATTGATCCTGAAACGTATTGTTTAGATATCAATAAAGTTGAGGAGCTGATAAAATCTAAACCAAAAGGATTTTTTAGCGGAATAATACCTGTTGATCTTGCCGGTTTTGCAGTTGATTTGGAAGCCTACCGTAAATTGGCCGATGAACACGGACTTTGGATAATTGAGGATGCTTGTCATGCCCCGGGTGGATATTTCACTGACTCAAAAGGCCAAAAACAATTTTGCGGAAACGGAAACTTTGCTGAGGTATCGGTGTTCTCTTTTCATCCGGTTAAGCACATAGCAACCGGAGAAGGCGGAATGATAACTACCAACAGCGAAGAGTTGTACAAAAAACTAATGGTATTGCGTACACATGGTATTACCAAAGACCCGGCAGTGATGCAAGAAAATCATGGCGGGTGGTACTATGAAATGCAAGAGCTGGGATACAACTATCGTCTAACCGATTTTCAGGCAGCCTTGGGTATTACCCAATTAAGCCGTGCTGATTGGGGTTTAGAAAGAAGAAGGGAAATTGCTGCTAAGTATGAGGCTGCTTTTAAAGGCGATTCAAAAATACTTTCGCAATCTGGTGTTGTTAAAGGCCACGCTTATCATTTATATGTTATCCAAGTAGAAGATAGAGCTGGTTTGTATAATCATCTACGCAAAAACAATATTTTTGCACAGGTACATTATATACCCGTGCATACCATGCCTTATTATCAAACGTTTGGATGGAAGAAGGGAGATATGCCTGAGGCTGAGAAATATTACTCGCAATGCCTTAGTTTACCTATGTTTCCAACCTTAACCAATGATGAACAAGAGTTTGTAATCAAGTCAGTACTTAATTTTCTTGAAAATGGAGAGTAAAAACTTATTTGTACGCGAGTTAGTAGCAGAAGATATAAAAGAAAGCTATTTAGATTGGTTTAAAAACGACGAGGTTACGAAGTTTTTAGAGGTAGATGGCCATGCTTTGACTGTACAAGATGTAATCAGGTACTTTGAACACGGCAGGGCAACAAAAACGTATTTTATGTACGCTATTTGCTTGAAAGAAACGGGTAAACATATAGGGAACCTAAAAGTAGGTCCTATTGATTGGAAACACGGTCTTTCAGACTTGGTTACCGTTATCGGTGACAGGGAGCAGTGGGGTAAGGGATATGCAACTGAAGCCATTAAACTTGGGAACAGACTTGCGTTTGAGAAATACAATATTCGGAAACTTACAGGCGGTATGTATGCTTCTAACATAGGAAGTACCAAAGCCTATACCAATGCAGGCTGGATAATTGAAGGTCGCTTATTTAACCATTATGTGGTTGAAGGCAAGTTTGAAGACAGGATAATAGTTAGCTGCTTTAATCCCCATTTTGAACAATAAACTAATACTGGGCACGGTTCAGTTTGGGTTAGATTACGGAATTAATAATTCTGCGGGCAAACCCTCAAAAGAACAAGTGTTCAAAATATTTGAAGAAGCTGCCAAAGCAGGCGTAACTATATTAGATACGGCCGATGCTTATGGTAATGCTTCAGAATTGATTGGAGAGTTTTTCTCCGTTTCAAAAACTCGCTTTGAGATAAACACCAAATTTAAGGCTGAAAAAGGTAAAAGTATTGAAGCCCAGCTTACTCACTCACTTAACCAACTAAATGCAGAACAGGTAAATATTTATTTTTACCACCGTTTTGATGAAATGCTGGAGTTTCCTGAAACCTTAACGGAGTTACAGGTGCTTAAAAACCAAAGTCTAATAAACAAAATCGGGGTTTCTGTTTACGGCAATAATGAATTTGAGATTGCTGTTAATACCCCCGAAGTTGATGCAATTCAGCTGCCCTTTAACTTATTGGATAACTACAGCCAACGTGGTGCGTTACTAAAACAAGCCAAGCAAAAGGGCAAAGAAATACAAGTACGTTCAGTGTTTTTGCAAGGACTATTCTTTAAAAACCTAAACGATTATCCAGCCTACTTGACACCATTAAAACCGTATATGCAAACGGTTAATGAGTTTGAAAACGGTATGGGTATGGAGGCATTAGCACTGTCATACGCATTAGCTCAACCCGAAATTGACAATGTGCTGATAGGCGTTGACACGCTGGAACAATTACAACAAAATCTTTCCTATTCAAATACGGAGCTGCCTACAAATATTGTTAGCCGCATAAACGCTATTCACGTAGCAGAAACAGAACTTCTTTATCCCAAAAACTGGAAGTGAAAATTATTGCCATCACACAAGCCCGCTATGGTTCATCTAGATTGCCGGGTAAAGTGCTGAAAACCGTCAACGGGAAAACCCTGCTGCAACTGCACCTAGAGCGTACACTTAAGTCATCAAAAATTGATGGGTTAATAGTTGCTACAACGGTAGAGAAAGAAGCCGATGCAATTGAGACCCTTGCCTATAACATGGGTTTGAAGGCATACAGGGGTTCTATAAACGACGTGCTGGACAGGTTTTACCAAGCCGTTAAAAGCGAGCAACCCGATTACGTGGTGCGTATCACCTCGGATTGCCCGTTAATAGATGCTACGGTAATAGATGCCGTAATAGAAACCTGCATTAGCAACGGTTGCGATTATTGCTCCAACACAATGAACCCTACTTATCCTGATGGGGTAGATGTGGAAGTAATGAAGTTTAGCGCACTGGAAAAGGCTTGGAAAGAAGCTGTTCTTACCTCAGAACGTGAGCACGTAACCCCATACATTTGGAAAAACTCAACAGCCAAAGGCGGAACGTTGTTTAAAAGCATCAGTTTTGAAAACAAACAAGATTATTCAGGGTATCGCTTAACTGTAGACGAGGCTTCTGACTTTGAGCTGATAAGCAAATTAGTTCAAGCTATAGGGGATGATAAAGGGTGGCAAGATTACGTAGGCTACTTAGATACACACAAAGAGCTTTTTGAAATTAACGCATATATAAAACGAAACGAGGGACTTATGAAATCGTTTGCACAAGATAAAATACAATTACGTACCATCACCAACTTTGCCAAGTCGGATGTGTACCGTAGCAAAATCCATGATTTAATACCGGGTGGTGCCCACACCTATTCAAAAGGTGACGACCAGTTTCCTCAATTATCTCCCGCAGCCATTGCTTATGGCAAAGGCTCACACGTGTGGGATATTGACGGTAATGAATATTTAGATTGCTCAATGGGGCTTACCTCGGTAGGCTTAGGTCATGCTTACGGTCCCGTGGTTGAGAAAATTAAAGCTGAGTTAGATAACGGTGTGAACTTTCAACGCCCGTCTTATTTAGAGATGGAAATGGCAGAAAAATTCCTGTCGTTAGTTCCCCAACACGATATGGTGAAGTTTGCCAAAAACGGTTCAATAGTTACCACAGCGGCAGTTAAACTGGCGCGTGCATATACAGGCCGTAAATTAGTAGCATTCCCCGGCGACCATCCATTTTATTCTTACGACGATTGGTTCATTGGCAAAACAGCTTGTAACAAAGGTGTTCCTGATGAAATAACCGAGCTTTCGGTAACCTTTAAAGGGTATGATTTACAATCATTAAAAGACTTATTTGCCCAATATCCCGGTCAAATTGCCTGCGTGATTACAGAGCCCGAACGCAGTAATTGTGATGAAACCGTTGCTGATTATTTGCGTGCTGCCATTGAATTGTGTCACCAAAACGGAGCACTATTTATTGCTGATGAGATGATTACCGGCTTCAAAACAGCTTTCCCAGGTACAATGACCAAATACAACATTGAGCCTGATATGGCTACATGGGGTAAAGGGATTGCAAACGGGTATTCGTTTTGTGCACTTACTGGCAAGAAAGAAGTGATGGAGTTGGGCGGTATTCGAAGAACGGGAGAAGAGAAAGTGTTTTTGACTTCAACCACTCACGGTGGGGAGACCCATGCCATAGTTGCTGGTCTTGCTACCATTGAGGAGTTTGAAAAGAACGATGTAATAGGTCACAACCAAGCCATTGGCGATTTATTTATAAAACTTAATAACGAGGTAATTGCTGAACAAGGCTTGCAAAATTACGTTGAAGTAGTACCTGCCAATTGGTTCACCTTGTTTAATTTTAAAGATAAAACAGGTCAGCCTAATGCAGGTCTTCGTACCCTTGCACAGCAAGAAATGATTAAACGCGGAGTATTGTTCCAAGGTGCATTTGTTCCTTGTTTCAGCCATACCGAGTTGGATGTGCAATACTTTGCAGAAGCCATGCGTCAATCGCTTGAAGTTTACAAAATGGGTTTAGAAGAAGGGTATGAGAAATACTTGGTAGGCGAACCTGCCAAACCTGTTTTCCGCAAATTTTTATAATGCAACGCATCGTATTTCGCGCCGATGGAAACCATACCATAGGTTTTGGCCATGTGTACCGCACATTGGCACTGGCGGGAATGCTTTACAACGATTTCGAATGTGTTTTTGCAATAAACCGTCCTGATGGTTTTATCAAAGACCAAATTTCTAAAGTATGCCAAGTGATTAGCCTGGATACTGAATATAACTACCCACTACCTGATAAGATGAACGCTGAGAACCAGTTACCTTTTGATCTGCAAAATGTTGTAGACGAAAGGGATATTGTAGTTGTTGACGGCTATCATTTCGGGATGGGTTACCAACAAGGTTTGAAAAGTATAGGTTGCAAACAGGTTTGGCTGGATGATTTGTTAAGAGATTACCCTTTTGCTGATGCGATTATTAACCACGCACCCGGTGTTGATTCGGAAGATTATAACACCAACGCCCGTTTATGTTTAGGCTTAGAGTATGCCATTTTGCGCAAACCCTTTTTTATGCCGCTTAAACCAAAAGACTATACTAACAAAATAGCCTATATAAGTTTAGGGGGCAGCGATTATTTTGGGTTTACTCTTAAAATATGCAAGGCACTTATTGCAACTAATAGCTTTAATCACATACACATATTGTGTTCTGCACAGTTTGAAGAAACCTTGTTAAGCAATTTACGGCAGTTGTCTACAACTCATCCAATAACCTTGCATTTTAACCTATCAGCACAGCAGATAGTTGAGGTTATGGATGCTTGCACTCATGCCTTTATTTCAGCCAGCACTGTGTTGATAGAAAGCTACTCACGCGGGTTAAAATGTTTTGCGGGATATTATACCCAAAACCAACACCTTATTTATAATGGTTTTGTACAAAACCATTTGGCGGGTGGTTTGGGTGATTTTAATACAATAACAGGGGAGCATATTAACCATCTTCTCGCTGCTGAAACCGAAGTGGGAGTGCTGGATAAACCTCTCAATTCAGTCGAAAATTTTATACATTTATTTGAAGACTTAGCATAGTATGAAAGACATACAAATAGAAAATATAACCATTGGCACAGGGCATAAGCCCTTTGTGATTGCAGAAATGTCAGGCAATCACAACCAATCTATCGAGCGGGCAATTGCAATTATTGATGCAGCGGCTGATGCCGGTGCTCATGCTGTGAAACTGCAAACCTATACCCCTGATACCATGACCATTAATGCGGCAGGAGGTTTGTTTGATATTAACGACCCCGATTCATTGTGGAAAGGCCGCAATTTGTATGATTTGTACAAAGAGGCTCACACCCCTTGGGAATGGCACAAACCCTTGTTTGACCATGCCCGTAAAAGAGGGCTAATGATATTTAGTACCCCGTTTGATGAAAGTGCCGTTGATTTTTTGGAAGAGTTGGGTGTTGGAGCCTATAAAATCGCTTCGTTTGAAAATACAGACTGGCCTTTATTGAAAAAAGTAGCCGCCACAGGTAAACCTGTTATTATGTCAACAGGGTTGGCTACCATTACCGACCTTGATGAAGCAGTAAGAACCTTGCGCGATGCAGGCTGCAAAGATTTGGTATTGCTAAAATGCACTAGCACCTATCCTGCAACTCCTGAGAATACTCACTTGGCTACCATACCTCATATGCGTGAGTTATTTAAATGCCATATTGGCCTTTCAGACCATACAATGGGGATTGGTGCAGCAGTTGCTGCGGTAGCATTGGGTGCAAGAGTGGTTGAAAAACACTTTACACTTCGTCGTGCAGATGGCGGGGTGGATAGTACTTTCTCTATCGAGCCGGAAGAATTAAAGAACCTTGTGATAGAGAGCGAACGTGCTTTCTTGGCGATGGGGCAAGTGTTTTATGGAGTACAAGAAGCTGAAAAGAAAAGCCTTCGTTTTAAACGTTCACTATACGTAGTGAAAGATGTAAAAGCAGGCGATACTTTTACTGCTGATAACCTTCGTGTAATTCGCCCCGGTGATGGGATGCAGCCAAAATTCTACGAAACCATTTTGGGTAAAACCGCTTCACGTGATATAAAAGCAGGAACACCGCTAACATGGGAAGTTCTGTAAAATACATACTGCTCACACCTAAAACGTGGCACACTACCCTCTTTAGGGAACTTTCGGCACAAAAGCCCGAAGAGTGGCTGCATATTGACCGTAAAGAGGACTTTACGGTTGAAAAACTGAATGAGGTAAAACCCCAGTACATATTCATTCCCCATTGGTCGTATATCATTCCCAAAGACATATTTGAGAACTATACGTGTGTGGTATTCCACATGACCGATTTACCTTACGGACGTGGAGGTAGTCCGCTGCAAAACCTGATAGTAAACGGGCATACAGAAACAAAAATTTCTGCAATTAAAGTTGAAGAAGGGTTAGATACCGGCCCGGTTTACCTGAAACGTCCTGTTAGTTTGTACGGCACAGCCGAAGAGATATTTATCCGCATGGCTGTGATAATAAAGGGAATGATAGAAGAAATCATAGTAAACAATACACAACCTGTTGCGCAACAAGGCGAAGCGGTAGTATTTAAACGCCGCAAACCCGAGGATAGTAATATTGCCCAGCTTGAAACACTGGAGCAAGTGTATGATTACATCCGTATGCTGGATTGTGAAGGATATCCTAATGCCTTTGTTGAAGCAGGTAATTTTAGATTTGAGTTTAAAAGAGCTTCATTACAAGGTGATGAAAGTATAATAGCCGATGTTAGAATCACTAAGAAATAAACGCATAATGGTGGTAGTGGCCCACCCCGACGATGAATTGTTGGGGCTTGGAGCTACCATGCACCGTTTGATAAAAGATTACGGAGTTACTACTCACGTGGTAATTTTAGGAGAAGGTATCACCTCACGTTCTGACGTTCGTGATGTGGCTAAATGGGAAGCTGAGTTGGCTACCCACCGTCAAAACATAAAAAATGCGCAGGCAGCTATTGGTTATCATACTGTAAGCATTTATGATTTTGCCGACAATCGCTTTGATACCGTTGCCCTATTGGACATTATCAAAGTAATAGAAAAAGAAAAAACGGCTTTTAACCCTGAAGTGATATTTACTCACCACGGAGGGGACGTGAATGTTGACCATCAACGCACTTTTGAAGCCGTGGTTACTGCCTGTCGTCCAATGCAGCACGAAAAGGTAAAAACCATTATAACATTTGAAACCCCATCGGGTACTGAATGGAGGGTGTCTACCGACCCCCGTCATTTTATCCCTAATTTTTTTGTAAGCGTTACCGAGGCGGATGTGCAAGCCAAAATAAAGGGCATGGAAAGCTACGAGTTTGAAAAGCGACCATATCCGCATCCCCGTTCACCTGAAGCCCTTACCATACAAGCTAAACGCTGGGGTGTAGCAGTGGGTACTGATTACGCAGAAGCATTTAACATAGCAAGGAGTATAAACTAAGTATGAACGTAGTAGTTCTTAAATTTTCGCTACCCTATAATAAACCTTTTTTAGTAAACCTGGTAAAAAAACTAGGCATTAAAAATCTTTATTTTATTGGTAGTGAAAGCGGTTGCCCTGCTAAAGAAGAGTTAGCTGCATTGGATTGTAATTTGGTGCAGTTTGATGAACCCGATTTGTTTAATGCCTTGTTTAGAGGGGTGGATTGGAACACGATGCCTTCTTTAGACAGGCCATTGCTAGAAAGCATGTCACCTTGGGAAAGCGAAATAATGCGTTTGCTTGAGCGCGATTACCAGGTAGTGAACGAGGACGATAGGGGTTGGTTTGACGAAGATTACCACAATACTAAACTGTTAATGCGGGCACAAAATTACAGCTCGTTTATTAGCCATGTTGAGTATAGCGGTGAAGAAAAGCGCCGCAAATACTATCGTTACGTAAGGTTTTGGAATCATTTTTTGAATGAAAACAAGATAGACTTTACCATAAGTGCATTTTACCCACATTTTCCGTACGAGTATATTTTGTACCGTATGTGCAAATTGCGCGGTGTTCGTACCTTGCTCACCTCACACACGCCAATTACAGGAAAATGGATCTTATATGAAGATTTAGAAAAACATACGGAAGACCTTAAAGGGTTACCCCGCATTTCTGATAACGAAGAAGAGCTTTTCAATTCATTGAGCAAAAAGGCACAAGACGTAATAAAACGTGTAGTGCACGGCGAAAAGCCATACTACATGGTGGATGGCTATATGGATAAGCTGCTTGCCAGCACTCCGGTGCACAAATTAGTTCATCAAAATGAGCAGGCACGCAAGCTGCGTCCAAAACCCGGAACACCCCGTAAAAGAAAAAGCATATTTAACAAAGTAGATTTAGCACTTATACTGGATAAGATACACTTTAAGCTGCGTCATAAGAGTCGCAAACACATTGGTGCTTTGCTGAGGGATTTTTATGAAACCAAGTGCGATCCTAATCCGGATATGACCAAAAACTTTGTGTATTTAGCGTTGCATTATCAGCCCGAAGCATCTAACTCACCCGTGGGAGGTTACTTCGCAAATCAAATATTGATGGCTGAAATGATTGCGCACAATTTGCCCGAAGGTTGGTTTTTGTATCTTAAAGAACATCCTGCGCAGCAATACATCAACCGTAACATTGATTTTTATAACGATTTATCTAAAAATCCGCGAATAAAGCTGATTAGCAAGTCGTTTGATAGCTTTAAACTGGCACAAAATTGTCGTGCTGTTTCAACAATCGCGGGTACAGTGGCGTGGGAAAGTTTATTTACCGGAAAACCCGTTTTGTTGTTTGGCGCAAGTCCTATTATGTATGCTCCGGGTGTGTTTATTATCAAAACCAACGAAGACATGCGTAATGCATTCAAGGCAATTATGGCCGGTGCAAAACCTGAAAGAATTGATGTGCTGAACTATGTAAAACGTTTGGATGATCGTTCATCAAACACCCCTAACGATTACATTGAAATGGCGCAAGTAGGAATTACTGAAGAGCAATATATCGAAGAGATGAGCCGCTACTATGTGGATTATATTCTTAATGGTCCTCGCCATGCAGGGCAAGGGTTACAACAAAACCAGCCTGCAAATAATTAAGGTAACCAACAATGAGCAAATTTGAATCAATACAAATAGGCGATTTTGCTGAAATTGTACATACAATAACTGATGCAGATATCAGGAAGTTTGTTGACTTAACAGGAGATGATAATAAGCTTCATATTGATAAAGAATATGCATCAAAGACATCGTTCAAAAAACCTGTAGCCCATGGTATGCTGGGGGCTTCGTTCATATCAACCATTATAGGGACGAAAATACCCGGCGATGGTGCCTTGTGGTTTTCGCAAAGTCTTGAATTTTTAATGCCCGTTAGAGTGGGTGATACGCTTACCATTCGTGGTGAGGTAACAGGCAAAAACACCCGCGAAAATGTAATTGAGCTTAAGACTGAAATTTATAACCAGCACAAACAAAAAGTAACCAACGGTTCAGCCAAAGTAAAAGTAGTTGAACACGAGGTAGAAAAAGCTGAAGAAGAAACTACTGAGGATATTGGGCTTAAAAATGCGTTGATAATAGGTGCTTCAGGAGGGATTGGAGAAGCCATTTGCAAAAAACTGGCTAAAGAAGGATACAATATCGGTATACATTACAATAGCAACAAAAGCAAGGCCGATGGATTAGCCGAAAGTCTTTCATCTGAAACGGTGAAGGCGCAGGTCATTCAGGGGGATTTACTTACCGAAAAAGGAGTAGAGCATTTGGTGGAGCAAGCGACACGTAAACTTGGCCATATTGATATTGTGATTAATGCCTCAACAGTTAAATTCTCAAACATAAAATTTGATAAACTGGATTGGCAGGATATTGACGATCATATCAATATCAATATAAAAGCCAATTTCTTGCTGCTTAAACACATTGTGCCCCAAATGAAGGAGCGCAAACGCGGCAAAATAATCTTCCTGACCACTCAATATACCGAAAGTACTCCGCCTGCTGAGTTGATACATTACATCACTGCTAAAAATGCGCTGAACGGTTTTGCTAAAGCCCTTGCCATAGAGCTGGGGCCGTTTAATGTTCAAGTGAATCTTGTGTCGCCCGGTATGACAGAGACTGAACTAATATCTGATGTGCCTGAAAAAGCCCGATTAGTAGCAGCCAGCAAGGCTCCTTTACGTCGCTTGGCAAAACCCACCGATGTGGCTAATGTAGTTGCCTTTTTAGCATCGTCTGGAAGTGATTACATGACTGGCGAAACTATTAGGGTTAATGGCGGGCAAACAATGCTGTAAGATAATAGTATAGCCAGATTTGAGAATACAAAACAACTAACTACTAAAAACTATACCTATGTCAACGCAAGAAGATGTAAAAAAATACTACGATAGAGAATATTCGGGAGCAGGTTATGCTGCCGGTCGTATGTTCCCAAACGAAGAGTTAATGCGCTTTATGGGACGCAATTACTTCAAAATGCCTTTTGATGAGCGTAAAAACATTAAAATACTTGAAGTAGGGTGTGGCGTTTGTAGCAATTTGTGGCCATTAGGCAAAGAAAATTTTGATATCTACGGCATCGATATTTCTGCTGCGTCATTAGAATGGGGAAAGAAGATGTTTGAGCGTTGGGGTACGGATGGCGAATTGAAAGCAGCAAGTATGACCGAATTGCCTTATGGCGATAAGGTTTTTGATGTTTTGCTTGACGTGCTTTCAAGCGTATGCTTGGATGTGAAAGACTTTGATAAATTCTTAACCGAAGCAAACCGTGTACTTAAACCGGGTGCAAAAATGTTTTGCAATACTTTTTCGACCGGTTCAGAGGCGTTTATAAATCACGCACCGTCAGTAAAAATTGATGAGTATACTCTCGACGGTATTCATCGTGAAAACTCACCGTATTACGGAAATTTCTTCCCGTTACGTTTTGAAACCCCTGAGCATATCACCGAAATGTTTAACCAACACGGTTTTGAAGTGACTTACCTTGAGTTGCTTACACGTACTTACTACAACAGGCAGGAGCCTTTCCAGCTGATAGTGCTTGAAGCGTTTAAGAGACAAGATGCTTAATGCATTGCTCATAATCATTTAATACGCTCTCACATTGGCTTGCATAGTTTTGCAAGCGCGAAATTACATTACCGGTGAGACCATTCGTGTAAGGGGTGGTCAAACCATGCTATAAGTATGAAAACGCTTATAAAATATACCGACTTATTAAAGGAAAACAAACGCTTGAAGGACGAATTGGCGGGTAAACCTGCCGTTGGCTTTCATATACTCAACAACATCACAGTAAATATGCTGAAAGATGTGTTGGAATATAACGTGCGGATGATGGGGGTGAACCCCGATGTGCAGGTACACGACTACGATACCATTGTGCAGGACAGTATGGTAATGGCCGATGATAAGAAGGCCAAAATTGTATTTTGGGAACTGGCAAACTATATGCCCGGCCTATATTACAAAGCCGATGAAATGGATAATACCCAACTGCAACAATTGATTGATAAAGTTAAAAACGATATCAATTTAGTGTTTGGTAGTTTGGCATCATCATCAATAGTATTCGTGAATACATTTTGTGCTACACCCTTTGCTGAACATGATGTACGCAAAAGCAACTTGCGCATTGCCGAGGAGGTATTGAACCAATACCTTGAGCAGCAAAAGCCCGACAATGTATTTTTGGTGGATGTGAAACGTGTGTACGAACGCTACTCACTGGAAACCTGCATAGATATGCGGATGTTTAACAGCAGCAAAAGCTTACATACATTGGCATTTTTTCAAGGATATGTTGAAGAGATACTGCCCGTGCTGCGCTCAGTAATGGGCAAGGCCAAAAAAGCATTGATTTTTGACTGTGATAACACTCTTTGGGGTGGTATTTTGGGTGAAGATGGATTTGAAGGCATACAAATGGCTGAGGATGGAAAGGGTAAACCTTTTCATTTGGTGCAACGTATGGCTGTTGAATTGAGTAAGAAGGGCATAATAATAGGGCTGAATAGTAAAAACAATGCTGCCGACGTAGACGAGGTGTTAGAAAAGCATTCTGATATGTACCTGCGCGATGAGCATATTGTAATAAAGAAAGTAAACTGGCAAGATAAAGTTAGCAACCTGCGTCAAATTGCTGCCGATTTGAACATTGGCATTGATAGCTTGGTGTTTATTGACGACTCAAACTTTGAGGTAAACTTTATCCGTGAGCAGTTGCCCGAAGTACTTACTTTTCAGGTGCCTAAAGCCGCGCATGAATATCCTGCGATGATAAAAGAGGTGAGCCGTTTGTTTTATCATCACTCGCAAACCAAAGAAGATTTGGAGCGCATTAAGATGTATAAGCAGGAACAACAACGCGAGTCTCAGAAAGACAGCTTTGGTAACCTTGAAGAGTATTTAAGCTCGTTGGGTATCGTTATCAAGATATTTAAAGACGATAGCAGCCTGATACCCCGCACTGCTCAAATGACCCAAAAAACCAATCAGTTTAACCTCACTACCCAACGCTATACTGAGAACGACATCAAACAGTTTATTGAGTCGCCTGATTACGGAGTGTACGTATTTGAAGTGAGCGATAAATTCGGGTCGTATGGCATCACAGGGTTAAGTATCGCCAAAACCATCGGTACCGAAGCCGAATTTGACAGCTTTTTGATGAGTTGTCGTGTATTGGGTCGCAAGATTGAGTCTAGTTTCCTATCCTACATTATTGAAGATTTAAAGAAAAGCGGTGTTGAAAAAGTAACCGCCAAATACAGTAAAACAGCTAAGAATGCACAGGTAGAACCGTTTTATGATAACAACGGCTTTGAAGTGCTGCAACAAAACGACAGTGAAAAGCACTATAGTCTTGCACTTAACAACTGGCAGGCTGTTTACCCTGATTTTATAACCATACAATTAGCTGAAAGCGGCGTTAACGCCTGATGAGTACAGACAAGGGACAATATTTTAATGATTTGCGCACTATACAGGCAAACTTGCCTACTGAATATAGTCGCACTTTTGGGCAAATGATAGTGCATTATTACCTGCACCTAATCAAAAGCAGCCATACACAAAAAGCTAATGCTAAGGGATTAAAACAACAGGCAGCCGGTATTTTGCAGGAGTTTAAGCGGAAGCAATCCCTAAGAAAAGATTATCCCGCAACTGATTTGCTGGTGTGGGTTGCTGAAAGCAACCATCTACCCCAAGCGTTACCTGTTACCTCACTATTAAAGGAAAAGAAGTACCGCGTTACTTACATCTCAAATAAGCAGCAGTTGTTGGCAAATCCTGCTTTAGAAGGATACAACAAAATACAAGTAGTACTGCCCAAACGGGGTATAATAGCAGAGAAACAAGTAAAAGAATTTGAGGCGGTTGTCTCAAGCATTATAGCAAATACAAACCTTGCTATAATTACTGCAGAAGATATCGATACGATTTCAAAAGCATTTAGGGAGTATGTTACTTACACCCGTCAACTTCAGGCTGACTACGAAAAAGTAATTACAAACGTAAACCCCAAAGCAGCCCTAATCGGCTACGATATTCCTACCGAAGGACGTACACTTACGGATGTTCTTAATGCAAAATCCATCCCTACGTTTATGATACAACATGGAGCCATGGCAAAGGTTGATGGAATATTCGGTACACATATTAGCAAGACAATATTTGTATATGGTGAAGTTTCTAAACAAGTACTGAAAGATTCAGGGACCAAAGCTGATATTAAAATTACCGGAGCCCCTTACCTTGATGAACTGATGAAAAAACTTCATACTGCGGGAAGTAAGGCGCAGGGTAAACTAAAAGTTTTAGTGGCGTTTTCAGGGCCGGGGCACTTAACTACTGAAAATCATCACAAAAAGAGCATTGAAGCAGTGATGGAGGTAGCAAAAAACCATAGCGGAAGCGTAGAGTTTTATTTCAAGCTACATCCAAAAGATAACCGTAGTTACTATACTGCTGAAATGGAAGGTAAAAACCTTACCAATGTTCATTTCAAACTGCCTCACTCTCAAAGCAACGATATTTTTGATTGGGCATTGTTTGCAGACATTATGCTGACGGGTGCATCAACCGTAGCCATCGAGGCTATGCTTTGTCGCAAACCGGTAATCAGTTTAGACCTTACGGGTGATTACAAAGAACTTTCGTTTGTGAAGGAAGGTGCAGTAAAACTTATATCGGACAAAGCAGAGCTGAATACAGTGATTGAACAGGCAGTTCTACAGAACTTTGATGCTTTTGATGCATCAAGCCGAAAAGCGGAACTGTATGCCAAACAATTTTATGGTCCTACCGACGGACAAGCAGCTCAACGTTGCGCACAATTAATAGAACCATCTCTTAACTAAGAAGTATATAAAATGGAAGATCGCGTAAAAGAAATAATGGGTGCAGTATTTGAAGTTGACCCTACTACAATTAACGAAACCAGCAGCCAGGATACAATTGAAAACTGGGACTCGATAAGGCACATGAGCCTTGTTGTAGCTTTGGAAGAGGAATTTGGTGTACAACTTACCGACGACCAGATTGCTGATATGCAAAGTTATAAACTGGTGTTGCTAACCTTGCAAGAGGCGCAAGCATAATCACTGCATGAAAAAGATACTAGGCTACATAAAGGCATTGTGGTTGTATGCGGTGAAATATTACATCGTATTAAAGCATTACCCTAAAATAAGCATTGAAGGTAAGTTTTACCTTGATAAACGATGCGAGTTTAAATTAGGTAAGGGCAGCCGTTTGATTATAAAAGGCAATCTTACTTTGATGGGCGATGTGCTGATACAAGCCCGTGATAATGCAACCATATCGCTTGGAAAACACTGCGTAATGAACCGTTTTACTACATTAATTGCCCACAAAGGGATAACCTTGGGCGATGGTGTAATGCTAGGCGAAAACGTGAAAGTGTATGATAACGACCATACCATTGTGGGGAATAAAGTAATGCGTCGTGATTTTTCGGTAGACCCTGTGTTTATCGGCGATGGTTGTTGGATTGCAAATAATGCCGTAGTGCTTAAAGGCAGTTCAATGGGCCCTAATACAGTTGTGGGTGCATTAAGCCTTGTATCAGGTAAATTGGATTCAGATGCCCTGTATTTAGGTGTGCCTTGCCGTAAAATGAAAAAATTAGAAGCTGAAGAAACTACCCAACAATAAATGTGCGGAATAGCAGGAATAGCAGGCGCTGAAAACCATGTTGCCTTACAAGCAATGGTGAAAGCCATGCACCATAGGGGGCCTGATGATAACGGTACTTGGGATGGGGGCAATGTGCATTTGGGCATGGCTCGCCTATCTATAATAGATTTGAGCGCAGCCGGCCATCAGCCTATGTTTTCGCCCGACGGACGTTATGTGATGGTTTATAATGGCGAAACCTACAGTTTTGCCGAAGAGCGTAAAAAACTCGAAGCCGAAGGGGTTAGTTTTATATCCCGTTCAGATACAGAAGTAATTCTTCACCTCTACATAAAATACAAAGAACAGTGCGTGAAATACCTTCGCGGTATGTTTGCATTTGCTGTGTGGGATAAGCAAGAAAATCAACTGTTTATAGCGCGCGACCATTTGGGAATTAAACCTTTGTTGTTTTCATACAACAACGGAGTATTGGTGTTTTGTTCAGAAATGAAGGGGATGCTGGCAAGTGGTTTAGTGCCACGTAAACTAAGCAAACAGGGACTATCGCTGTATCTTCAAAAAGGATACATAGCTCCGCCTTACACCGCTGTTGAGAATGTACAAATGCTGAAACCCGGGCACAGCCTTACCTGGAAAGTAGGGAGTGCACCCGTGATACGTCCCTATTGGGATATTGAAAAGAACCCCGTTGCTGCTAATTCATACAACGATGCTGTAAAAAGCGTGCGCCAAATGGTGCTGGATGCAGTTGATGAAGAATTGGTAAGTGATGTGCCGTTAGGGGTGTTTTTAAGCGGAGGGTTAGACTCGAGTGTAGTGGTAGGAGCAATGAAGGCTCTTGGCACTCCCAGAATAGATACTTTTTCGGTAGGTTTTGAGGCCGATGATTTGGACGAAACCACCGATGCTGAAGAAAGTGCCAAACACTTTGGTACCAACCATCACAAAGTAATTGTTGGAGATAGGGAAGTAACCGATGCGTTCGACCATTTTATATTTGGTATAGACCAGCCTTCGGTAGATGGATTAAATACCTATTTGGTATCAAAAGCCACAAAAAAGAATGTAACCGTAGCCCTTTCGGGTCTTGGCGGCGATGAGCTGTTTATCGGTTATAGCTGGCAACACAAGTTTCACAAAAGCCCGCAAAGTGCTAATATCATTGGTGGTTTGTTAGCTCCGTTTGGAGGGGCTGTAGCTGCAATGGGCAGCATCGGAAAGAAAGTAAAGGGTCGTTTTATTGATTATTCATCAACCCAACAATACTATAAAAACATTCACCGCCTGTATAGCGAAGAGTTTTTGCAAAGCAGCTTGCGAGCATCATTGGGTAGCGTTTCACACAGCGGATTGCTTGAAGAAACAGTTGAACAATACCCTTTGCAAAACGGTTATACCCGTTTACAACAAGTTGCAAAACAGGATTTGCGTTACTTTATGGGGGCACGTCTGTTGCGCGATAGCGATGCAGTAGCAATGGCACACTCATTAGAAGTGCGTTTCCCGTTAATAGATTACAGGTTGGTAGAATATGTTTGGAATTTACCCGATGCCTACAAAGTACACCACAACTTAGACATGGCAGCATTGAACAAGGGATTCGAACAAACTCTTAGCTATCGTGAAGGGGGAGTAAAGAAACTGTTGTTTGACGCGTTTGAAAGTGAATTACCGGCGAACTTTGATAAGCGTAGCAAACGCGGGTTTAAAATGCCGTTTGAAAAATGGATGCGTGGTTTGCTGGCCGATAGGGTAAACGAAGGTATCAGTAAATTATCGGGTGTAATATTTACCCCGCAAGCAACCCAAACATTGCTGAATAACTGGCAAAGCGGTAAAATGCCTTGGAATAAGGCTTGGGCTTTAGTAGTGCTGCAAGCATGGATGGAGCAAAATAAGATTGAGGTATAATTGCAAACCGTTATTGCGAGCGGGTTTGACAATACTCAAAAAAGTTAAATTGATTATCAGCGAAGCAATCTTTTAGGAGATATACAAACAGATTGCTTCGGAAGACCTCGCAATGACGGGGATATAAAAATGCCAAAAATAAAAGTACTATACATACACCAAGACGGCTTGATAACCGGCTCGGCAATCAGTTTACGGCATTTTCTTTCAGCAATCAACCGTGATAGCTTTGAACCTGTAGTATTGCTTGCGCAAGAAGGCCCAGCACGTCAGTTGTACGAAGAATTAGGGATAGAGGTTATTGTACATGCGTTTAAACGTTTTTGGACATTTCCGGGGCCCAATTGGTATAGCCCTACTAACTTTAAACAGCTAAAGGCCCTATTGCCTGATAAGCAACTGGCAGCCTTTATAAAAAAGATTAATCCTGCTATTATCCATATTAACGATAAAGCATCTATAAATGCGGGTATCAGCATGAAAGGTGCTGGTATTCCCATTGTGCAGCACTCACGCAGTTCTTATTGCATAACTGCTGCAAAAATTAATAAATGGCTAAGTGCATCGGCTATTAGCAGATTTGCCGATGCGGTTATAGCCATCTCAGAAGATGAAACCGACGGACATGAAGGGGTTAAAAACCTTCATATAATAAATAATACCGTTCCCCAGTCACAAATTGCAGAGGCTATTGCGCAAAAACGAGACAAGCGCAAGGAGCTAAATATAGCTGACAATGATATTGTGGTTGGTATGGTGGCTGATATAAGTGCCAAAAAAGGGGCATGGGATTTCATGGAAATGGCAGCTGCATTGGTGAACAAATACCCTGAAAAACCGTTGAAATTTTTAATGGTGGGCAGGGTAGCCGAAAGCGGCCAAACCCCTTTAAATGATGGTAAATCATCACCGCTTAGCCCAAAGCAATATGTTGAGCAGTTTATTGCAAACAACAATTTGAAGGGTAAAATACTGGTAACAGGATTTAGAAAAGACGCCTTGGCTATAATGTCGGGGCTAGATGTGTTGGTGGTTGCTAACCACAATGGTGTGATGGGCCGCCAGCCAATAGAAGCGCAAGCCTTGGGCATATCAACCGTGGTTACGCAAGGGCATAGCGGAAAATCAACTATACTTAAAAATGGGTTTGCCGGCTATGTAATATCAAATCCTGTGAAGCAAACAGAATTGCTCACTTCAATAGAAGACCTGATAAACCATCCCGAAAAGCGGGCAGAGTTTGGAAAGCATGGTCAACAATACGCTGCTGAGAGATTTAACCCCATAATTAATATGGGTAAGATTGAGGGAATTTACAAAGAATTGTTACAAGCAAATTGAGCATAAACAATACTATAATACTGTGTGCCGGTAAGATTGACTATACAAGGCTGCCGATAGGCAGTCATCAGTCAAACGCTACAATCCCCATTAACGGAAAACCCGTTATCAGTTGGATTTTAGACGATCTTATCCGCAAGGAAATTGAAAAAGTAACCGTGGTTATTCGCGCTGAAAACAAAAAACTGCGTGAGGTATTAGAAAACCATTACCACAAACGGATGGATATTGTAATTGCTGAAGTGGATAATCCTCAGTCAATTATAGATTCGTTAATGGCTGGTATACAGTATACGGATACTAACAAAGGCACTCGTTTAATATTGGGTGATACGTTGATATACGACGATTATAACCGTTACGACGATTTTGTTTATACATCACAAGTTGTTGATAGCGAAAACTGGTGTATAGCTGAAACAAACGCGGATAATGCTATTGTTTCGTTAACAGATAAAAAGGTTTTTAAAGGTGAGTCGTTCACGGCCTTGTGTGGTTATTACAGCTTCACAGATACTACATTACTTAAAAACTGTGTTGAGCAAGCCAAACAACAAGGCTCTCGGGAATTAAGCAACGTATTGATTGCTTACAATGCGGCACACCCTTTAAAAGCTATCCAAGCCCAAGATTGGTTTGATTTTGGGCACATGGAAACTTTCATTGCTTCAAAAAAATCGTTGTTGCGTCCGCGCCATTTCAATCAATTGGTAATACATCCGTTGTATAACACCATTACCAAGGTGAGTGAGAACAACGACAAGCTTGCAGATGAGTTAAACTGGTACTTACTACTACCCGAAGAGCTGCAAATACTTACCCCGCGTATACTTAAAAAAGAAACGAGTGACGGGAAAATATCCATCACCCAAGAATTTTACGGATATCCTTCGCTTTCAGAGTTATACGTATATGGCGATTTAAGCCTTTCAGTATGGAAATCAATAGTAAACTACCTGTTCGATATTCATAAACTGTTTCTTACTCACACACAACCGGCCATTGCTGCCGATTGCCGCGATATATATCTTATCAAAACCCTTAAACGTATAGATAGCCTGCAACAACAGAACAGCTATTGGAAACAGGTATGGGCTTACAACGAGGTAATTGTAAATGGCAAGAAACTACATAATTATAATTACCTGTTAGAGAAGTTTAAGAACAAGATTGAAGCACTGTGTAACATTGAGAACTTTACCATCGTTCACGGTGACTATTGTTTGTCAAACATCTTATACGACGTAAATAACCAGATAGTGCGTTTGATTGACCCTCGTGGCAGTTTTGGTGCAAAAGGAGTTTATGGCGACCCCCGATATGATGTAGCCAAACTGCGTCATAGCATTTCGGGCTGTTACGATTACATTGTAGGAGATTTGTTTTATGTGGAGAACGAAGGCAACACG
Organism: Bacteroidota bacterium; assembly: GCA_008933805.1. Lineage (NCBI taxonomy): Bacteria > Pseudomonadati > Bacteroidota > Bacteroidota bacterium. Next base: position 78,296 of record WBUH01000013.1, on the reverse strand, counting down.
TTTACGTACTCAATATTTAACAATCCCAACACTGAGGATCTGGCCATTCACCTTGATAAGCAAATAGCTGAAAGCGGCTATTCAATAGAAGATATTAAATTGATAGAAGGGTTGTTATTCCTTTCTATGTTGCCCTACCACGCCGATTATTTTGAGCGTCAGCAAATGATGTATTTGCAAGGGCTTTTCATTTTAAACGAATTATGCGATTAATTATAGATTTAGACGGGACTATCTGTTACCTGAAAGAAAAGGGCGAAACTTATGCCGATGTGAAACCTAAAGAAGGTGCGGCGGAGTTCATCAGCAACCTGCGTAAGCAAGGTCATTATGTGATTATACAAACTGCACGTAATATGGCTACCTGCGAGGCTAATTTGGGTAAAGTAATGAAAAACGTAGGCAAAATTACCCTTGAGTGGTTGGATACACATGGGATAGAATACGATGAGATATACTTTGGCAAGCCTAACGGCGATTTGTATATCGATGACCGCGCCTTGCGCTTTGAAAGCTGGGGCGATATGAGCGAAGAACTTTTAAAAGGGTTAGCACGTAGCAAATGATTATTGTAATACCTATGGCAGGCAGGGGCAGCCGCTTTGCCAATGTAGGCTACAGTACGCCCAAACCGTTGATTGATGTGTGTGGCAAACCTATGTTGTGTCATGCTTTCAAATCGGTTGAAGGAATACCGTATACAAAACTGGTGTTTATTGCCTTAAAAGAACATCAGGAACAATACGATGTACGTAAGGTAATAACTGATAATATCACTACTGATTTTGAATTGGTGTTACTGGATGATGTTACCGAAGGGCAGCTTTGCACAGTAATGGAAGCAAAACAGTTTTTTGCTCCGGGCGAAGATTTGTTAATCGCTGCATCCGATACGTATGTAAAAAGTGAAATTGGTAAACACATTGCCAATAAACCTGCTGATTGTACCGGGATAATTTCAGTTGCTGATTTACCGGGCGATCGCTGGAGCTTTGCAAAAACCGATGAAACAGGCCGTGTGGTTGAGGTGGCAGAAAAAGTAAAAATATCTGACCACGCCAGCACTGGTTTGTACTATTTTAGCGATGTGGAATTTTTTGCCCGTCAAGCTACCCAACTTATTGATAATAAAGAAACTACAAAGGGTGAGTATTACGTAATGCCCTTGTATGGAAAATATATTGCCCAAGGTTTGCACTTAACCATCAGTGAAGCTGATGAAATGTGGGACATGGGAACCCCTGAAGCCAAGCAAGCATTTGAGAATTACCTGAACGGCCAATAATGAGATTTTCTGTTTGTATACCCAATTTTAACTACGCATCGTATTTAGGCAGGACGATAGACAGTGTGCTTTCACAAAGCCACACTGATTTTGAAATACCTATTGCAGATAATAATAGCACTGACGCATCGTGGGAGGTTATACAAGAATATGTTGCGAAAGATAAACGTGTAATAGCCTCAAAAAACCCAACCAATGTAGGTTTTGCCGGCAACTTAGATGCCGTATCACGCATGGTTACGGCTGAATACACCATTATGTTGTCGTCAGACGATTTGATGGGTGCGGGTGCTTTAGAAACCTACCAACAACTGATTGGATTAATTGGCAACCAATCGTTTATTATTTCTTCAACGTGGCATGTAATAGATCCTGATGATAACAGAACAGGTGTGTCGGGTCCACCGCAAAAAATGTGGTTGAAAACCGATATAGATACTGAGCTTAGCAAACAATTAGGGTGTGATGTATATAAAGTTAAAGCAGGTGAACTGCTGAAACGAGGCCTGTTGAATGCCAAAGGAGCTTTTAACTTTGCCGCTACCTGTTATCGCACAGAAGATTATATAAAGGTGGGGGGATATGGCGGTACACGGATGATGAACCCTGACAAATGGTTTCATTTCCGTTTATTGGGTGGGCCTGTTGAGTACGCTTATTTCATAGATAAGCCGTTATTCAGTTATAGAGTCCATCCAAACAATCAAAATGCACTTCAAAAAAAGTCGGGAGCATTAAAGTTTTTTGTTGACGAATACCGCACTACTTTTGAAACCGATAAAACCATGCTTGAGAAAGCCGGTATAACCCAAAAAGATTTGACAGATAGTTTTGTGTTAAATATCATTCATAAATACACCTTTCGTCGTATAAAAGAGGGTAGCCCAATGGGCGCTTTCCGTCTTTGGTGTATGGGGTTTGCTGCTTATCCTGCTGTAATGTTTAAAAAAAGACTCACTTACATTCTTTTTTTGTTCATTTTATCAGGACCCTTGGGATATTGGATACTTAAACCATTTAAACAAAATTTTAACAACTAAACACATAAGCGTTTTTTACCATGGGCAGGCTTAATAAAATGTTGTACAATTATGTGTTTTTTACCACGTTTCCGGTAATTATTATCATTCAAAACCTGTCGTTTTACTTTTTTCCATTTTTAGTTTCTGAATTATACCGTAAAAGAAACCTGCTCTTCAAAAACATGAATAGGGTAGACCTCTTTGCAATTATGTTTGCAATTGGTGCCATACTTTCAGTGTTAATGTCGTTGCTTTCTCCGGTAGAAAACTCGTTTACGAAAGGAATAGCAGTATTACCCAACTACCTGTATTGGATATTTTTGGTGCTACTCTTCTCATTTAACGCCATACAGCTTGATTATAAGGTTATTTATAAAGCCGCTTTTTGGGGTGTAACCATATCCACTATTTATTTTTATACCATAAGCGAGGCATTGGGTAATGCCTCTGCCTTTTTTATCGGGTTGCAACAAAACATGTATTCGTTTATTCTTATTTGTTTTGCGCCCATGCTGGTGTTTTATGTGCAAGAGAAATGGGGGCAATCAAGGGCTGTTATTGCAAGTATATTAGTAGTACTTGCAGGTACACTTTCAGGTAGCCGTTCAGGCTCAATATTAACCATCCTTACTTGTTTCCTTACTTTGTACTCAAACAGGCTAAACATATTACGGATAGGTTTAATAGCAGCGCTTTTGTTTACAGGGTATTTATCTATGAATTTGCCTGTGGTTAAGGATACCGTTTTTCAACTTAACGAGCGTACATACAGCCTGATTTATGAAACTGAAACCACCCTTGCTGAGGATGAATCTTACTTGGTGCGTTTGGCTCAGGTTGAAAAAGGGCTTGGATTGTTTAGCGAAAATCCGTTTTTTGGAATCGGCTTAAACAATTTTAACTCGCGGAGTTATAACATTGAAGGGAAGTTTGAAGGTTTTGAACGTCTGACTGGGGTAGATAATCTGGATCAGCTTAGTTCACATAACTCTTATATAAATGTGTTAGCTGAAGGAGGGCTCTTTTTGTTTATACCATTTGTAGGCTTGTTACTCAGCTTCTTTTTGTACTTTATTACTAAATTTAAAAGTATCCCCGATTTTCAGAAACCATTCTTTTGGGGTTTATTGGGGATGGCAATCCACTTTTATTTCATTTTCGCACTTGTAAATGTTTTTGCGTGGTTACTAATGGCATTAGTGGCCTCTGCAATTAAATATAACTCCCAAAAGTAATCATGGTTTTAGGTTTTCATTATCACATACCCGCATATCAGAAAAACGGAAAAATATACACCATGTCTTTGCAAGGTCTGTTTATCGACAGTCTTGCCCCGCATTGGGATAAGGTTATTGCCTTTTTACACACTCCGGTTGAATCGGAAAAGGAGTTTATGGATTATGAAATCCAATCTCCAAATGTTGAATTTGTAGAGCTTATGCTGCATGTTTCAGTTCCAAAAAGAATTTTGCAGGCTAAGCGCACCACTAAAATATTTGAAGCACACGCGCAAAAGCTGGATATTCTCTTACTAAGAGCTCCGACGCCAATGCTGCCTTTCATTGTCCGAGCAATCGGCAAAAAGGTTAAGTATGCCTATCTTAATGTTGGGAACTGGTTGGATTATATGGAAGATGCCAAAAATCTTTCGGTGAAAGAAAGAGCATTAAAAACCTATTATTCTTGGAACGAAAACAGGCAAGAGAAATACGCGAAAGATGCTATTGTATTTGCCAATAGTACAGTGATGTATGAAAAGTACAAGCCGATATCGAAACAGGCATTTCCGATAAAAACCACTACCCTTAAGAAAACAGATTTGTTTTACAGGGAGGATACCTGCCAAAACAACATGTATGAAATACTTTTTGCCGGAAGAATAGCCGATCAAAAGGGAGTGATAGAGATTACGGAGGCTATAGGAAGGCTGCATCAAGACGGTATAGAATGTCGGTTTAATTTAGTCGGCTGGGTGGATAGAAACGATCCCACAGGTGAGAGGATTAAAGAAACGGCAGAGAAATGGGGCATTAGCGATAGGATACTATTTCACGGGAAGAAAACGGTGGGAGAGGAACTATTTAGCTTTTATAAAAACGCGGATATGTATGTGATGGCTTCAACGGCAGAAGGGTTTCCGCGAACAATTTGGGAAGCCTTAGCAAACTCAACACCTGTGATTGCTGCCCCTGTAGGTGCAATACCACACTATTTGAAAGACGGGCACGATGTGTTGTTTGTGAGACCCAAAAACGCAGATGATTTATACCACAGGATTAAAACCCTGATTACCGACGGCGACTTACGAAGGAAGCTTATTAAAAACGGGCAAGAAACAGTTGCCGATGTTACCTTAGAAATTCAGGCAGAAAAAATGTGTACTGAACTTAAGAACTTTCTTAATCAAGCCTAAGTTTTATAACAACCTATAATAATTTTAGAAGCACTTAATCATAACAAAATATGTCTATTTATCTTGGTATTTCTTCTCCTGATTGCGATGTAACAGCAACATTTATTAAAGACGGCAAGATTGTATATGCCGCACAAGAAGAAAGGTTTACAAGGGTGAAACAACAAACAGGTTTCCCTTACAAAGCAATTGAAGACGGATTACGTTATTTAGGCATCACCATCGCTGACATTACAGGTGTTGGCTATGGTTGGTACAAACCCGAGCAAGAAAAGAAGCTATATCTTCAATCGGGAAAACTGAGTATTAAGCAAGCATTTTCATCAAAAGCTCCTTTCATGGAGTCAGTGCGTCATGCAGTAAATATGTACAGAAGGGGTATGTTTATCAACCCCGCTGAATTTGATAAAGCTCATGGGCAGTTTGTAGCCGGTTTGCAGAAAATCGGGTATAAAGGGTCTGTTGAGTATTTCAACCACCAGCTTTGTCATGCCGCAAGCACTTATTATACATCAGGTTTTGATAAAGCTCTTGTAATTACTCTTGACGGGTATGGTTCAGGTAGTGCAGGTTCGATATACATTGGTGATGGCGAAAACCTAAAGTTTGTTAAGTTTATACCAAGCCCTCAATCGTTAGGGTTGATGTATAGCAAGGTTACCAAAGCCCTTGGTTTTATTCCTAACCGCCACGAGGGCAAAGTATTGGGTTTGGCTGCATACGGTAATCCTGATATTTATTTTAAAGACATCATGAAAGATTTCATCCTTACCGATGATGCGTTCATGTACTTAAACCCTCTTGACCCTAATAAATACAAAAAGATATTTAAAGACGGCAAGGCAGAAGATTTGGCAGCCGCATTCCAAAAAGTGCTTGAGACCGTAGTGGTACACATGGCTAAACAAAACCTTAAAAAATACAATCTTGATAGGGTGTGTTTGGCTGGTGGTGTGGCTGCTAACGTTAAGATGAACCAACGTGTGATGGAGATAGACGGTGTTAAAGAAATCTTCGTACATCCCGGAATGTCTGATTGTGGTATTGGAACAGGTGCGGCTTTGATGTTAGCGCATAAAGAAAAGCCATTCAAGCCCTATAAATTGGATGATGTTTTCTTGGGAGCTGATTATACCGAAGATGAAATTTTAGACGCGATTAAGAAGTTTGATTTTAAATATACCCGCGAAGAAGAGCCTGAGAAAAAAGCAGCGGAATTATTGGCAAAAGGCTTTGTGGTAGGCCGATTTAATGGTAGGATGGAGTACGGCCCCCGTGCACTTTGTAACCGTACAATTATGGCGCCAACTCAGCAAAGTGATGTAAACAAGTGGTTAAACAAACGTTTGAACCGTACCGAGTTTATGCCTTTTGCACCCGCTACATTGGATTACATGGCAGATAAAATGTATCTGAACATGGATAAAATCCGATACACAGCCGAGTTTATGACCATCACTACTGACTGTACAGATGCGATGAAACAAAACTCTGCCGCAGCAGTACACGTAGATGGTACAGCAAGGCCACAAATTGTAACGGCTAAAAACAACCCTACCATGTACAAAATCCTTGAGCATTATTTCCAGCTGACAGGTGTACCAAGTTTGGTAAACACCAGTTACAATATGCACGAGGAACCAATTATCTGTAACCCTTACGATGCTGTTAAAACCTTTAACGACGGACGTTTGGATTATCTTTCGATTGGTAACTACATTCTTGAAGCCCATAGCATTGAGGCTCGCGACGTAGATTAACACATTACTTTCCAATGGGCTTAAAATCAACCTACTTTAAACTGCGGGAAACGCTATTCCTCAACAAGATTTCTCATGCCGTTCCCGGTATGGTGAAGCCCTTTGTGCTGTGCTATCATCAGATAGATAGCAAAGAATTCGACGAGCAGATAACCGCTCTTAAAAAGAGGTTTGAAGTAGTTGATTTAGAAACATTTGCAAATAGATTGGCAAAAAAGCAAAAAGGAGCCTATTGTGCCCTTACGCTGGATGATTGCCTGAAAGAAGACGTTGAAAAAGCAGCCGAGGTGTGCCGTAAGCACAATGCACCAATAACCCTGTTTTTGCCCGTTCGTTTTTCAAAAAATAACGAAGCACTACCCGGTACTTGGGTGCAAAAGCTGCTGGAACAGCGAAAAGAGTTTTTATTGAACGGTGAAAAAATCACCATCACACCTCAAAACTTTGTTGAGGTTAGGAACAGGTTGAGAGAAGAGTTTAATCCTGTTAAGATAAAGATAGACGAGTTTGATAAAAAGGTTAGGGATTGGTTTGCTGAGAATAATATTGCTGAAACGGATATAATTACCCCCAACTATAGGGTAATGGACTATTCTTCAGTAAAGCAGCTAAGCACTGAAAAGATATTTAGCTTCCAATCGCACACTTATAATCACGAGAGCTTAGGCCTGTGCACCCCACAGGAAATTGAAAAGGAGTTTGCCGATTCGAAAAAGGAATTAGAAGAGCTAACAGGGGTTAAAGTATTCTCAATATGCTATCCCTATGGCTCAAAAGAGGTGATAGGTGATAAAATTTTTGGGTTTGTGGGCGATTACTATACTTGTGGTTTTTCACTTGTACAGGGTGTTTGTACTAAAAACACCGATATTTATTTTATTCCACGTATAGGTATGTATCCAGGTGATACCCTTGCCTCTTTTTGGGGCAAAATATACCATCACCTGTTAATGGCATTTGTCAAAACAAATAAATAAGTGAATAGGTTTCTTACACTTTTGAGGTACGATTGGCCGTTGCATTTTGTATTGTTTTTTACAAACTGGCTTCCTGATAACGTTGCACTTATAAAACTGCGGGGAGCTTTGGCGCGTCCCTTTTTTAAACAAGCAGGGCGTACCCTTAAACTTGGCAGGGATTTAACCTTTTATAACCCTTCGCAGCTAACCATTGGTAATAACGTGTATATAGCCAAAGGATGTTGGTTTGTGTGCAACAATGGTATAGAGATAGGAGATAACGTTTTGTTTGGCCCATACGTAGCAGTGGTTACCTCTAATCATTCTCTTAAAAACGGAGCCTATGCTTTTGGAGAAGAGGTTAAAAAAGAGAAAGTAGTAATTGATGATGGTTCATGGGTAGGAAGCCATGTAACGGTTTTGGCCGGTGCCCATATAAATAAAGCTGTTTTAGTGGCAGCAAACTCAGTAATATCAGGTAACACTGAAGAATACGGTATTTATGGCGGAGTGCCGGGTAAACTGCTTAAAATAGCCGAAAAGAAATAAATGAGTATCTTATTTGTAGGTAATATCCTTTCAAAGCACAGGGGAACTCTTGGGCCATCTGAAAAAATAACCCGTTTATTAGGAGAGGAATACCACATAAAAGCGGTTTCTGATAAAGCCTCACAGTTACCGCGTTTACTGGATATTATTTGGACTTGCTTTACCGCTGATTATAAATTAGTAATTGCGGATACGTATAGCGGAAACGCATTTAATATTGCACGTGTGGCCTCAATAATTGCCAGGCTAAGAAGGAAAAAATTAGTATTGGTGTTAAGAGGTGGCAGGTTACCTGAGTTATATAAAACCAACAGAAGTAACGTACAAACAGTACTTAACAGGGCGGATAAAATTATTTCCCCCTCACAATACCTGATAGGTTTTTTAAAACCTGAAGGATATGAAGTTGAATATTATCCCGATTTTATAGATACGTCTGTTTTTACAGAGCAGCCACAAGAGCGGAAACCTTTTTCATTACTATGGGTAAGGGCGTTTAAATACATCTACAACCCTGAGTTAGCCGTAAAAATATTACACAGTGTTGCTCAAAAATATCCAGAGGCAACATTGACCATGGTGGGACCAGATGATGGTTTGCTGAACGATGTAAAGAAACTGGCTGCTGAGTTGGGGGTGTTAGACAAAATTGAGTTTATTGGCAGGGTTGATAACAAGCAATTGCCGGCATATTATTCTTCACACAGCGTATATTTAAATACCACCTCTTACGAAAGCTTTGGAATTGCTGTGGTAGAGGCTGCCTCTTGCGGCATTCCGGTGGTTTCAACAAAGGTGGGAGAAATACCCTATATATGGGCTGACGGTGAGGATATGATGATTGTTGACGGGTTTGATGCTGATGCAATGGCAAGCCGAGTTACAGCCATGTTTGGTGATAAAGAGTTGTGGCAAAAAATATCAGGCAATGCCAAAACTAAAGCCCGCAAGTTTAGCTGGGACGAGATAAAAAAGAAATGGGAAACGCTTTTTGCTGAAAAGGCATAGCGATAGCAATTATGAATATTTTCCTACAAACACTACGGTTTAAAAAATTCCCAATCGACGAGGCTATTAAACGGCTTCGCGAGGTGCAATCTAAAAGCGAGCAAGAGTTTGATGAATTTCAAACTTCCATGCGTTGGGAGATTTTTAAGCATCATTACAATAACAATAAAAATTACAAAGCTTGGGTCGATTCAAAATCGGAAGCCCCGATAACGAGTTGGGAACAAATACCCGTACTTACCAAGAAAGACCTTCAAAAACCTGTTGATGAACGCTTAACTGCGGGATATACGGCCAAAGATGTTTACATGCACAATACATCAGGCTCAACAGGTACACCGTTTTTCTTTGCTAAAGACAGGTTTTGCCATGCAATGACATGGGCAATGATTTTAGACCGTAACGCAAGGCACGGCATTATCAGCGGTAAGTCAAAACAGGCAAGGTTCTACGGTATTCCGTTGGGCTTTATTAAAAACAAAATGGAGAAAATTAAAGACCTGATTGCAAACAGGGTTCGTTTTCCCATTTTTGATTTGTCGGATGCAGTATTGGATAAGTATTTTGAGGTATTTAAGAAGCATAAGTTTGAGTACTTGAACGGTTATACCAGTTCGTTGGTGTTGTTTGCTAATTACCTTATCAGGCGGGGGATTGTGTTAAAAGATGTTTGCCCTACGTTGAAGGTTACCTTCCCAACTTCTGAAATGTGTACCGAAGACGATCGCAAGGTGCTTGAAAAGGGGTTCGGCATTCCTGTTGCAAACGAATACGGTGCTGCTGAACTTGATTTGATAGCCTTTGAGGATAAGGACTTTGATTGGATACTGAACGAAGAAAACTTGTACATAGAAATAGTTGATGATAATAACCGGCCTGTACCCAATGGACAGGAAGGCAAAGTGATTATCACTTCGTTATATAACAAAGCGATGCCTTTTGTTAAATACGAGTTGGGCGATGTGGGTACTATATCTACGCGGAAAAAGGGTATTTACAGAATATTGCAAAGCCTTACAGGCCGCACCAATGATGTGGCTATATTGCCCGGTGGGAAAAAATCTCCGGGGCTAACTTTTTATTATATCTCAAAAAAGCTGCTTGAAAGCGGTGGTTTTATGAAAGAGTTTATTATCAGGCAAACATCGCTTAGTCATTTCCACTATGAGTACGTTGCCGATAGGGATATAAACGACGAAGAAAAGGCTGCGGTAGCCAAGGCGATGGATACTTATTTAGAGCCGGGACTAACGTGCAGTTTTGAACGTAAGGAAGTAATTACCCGCACCAAAGCAGGTAAATTGAAACATTTTCAGTCAGCAATAAAATAGATGAAGGTTCTTTATTTTTACCAATATTTCTCAACGCCAAAGGGTTCTTGGGGTACGCGTGTGTATGAGTTCTGCAAAGAGTGGGTGGAGCAAGGCCATGAGGTTACTGTGGTAACAAGTATTTATTCAAAATCTGACCTGAAGGCTGAAAAACTGATTGAAGAACAGATTTTTGACGGTATCAAGGTAAAAGTACTAAACGTATATATTGATAATAAACAAAGCTTAGTAAAGCGTATTTGGTCGTTTGTTAAATTTTGCATGCTTTCATCGTGGTATGCACTTACCCAAAAGGCCGATGTCGTGGTTGCTTCTTCGGGTCCGCTTACAGTGGGTTTGCCCGGATTAATCGCAAAGAAAATTGCCCGTAGAAAGCTAGTGTTTGAAGTGCGTGATTTGTGGCCCGGAGGTGCGATAGAGTTAGGGATTATCAGAAATCCTACATTAATAAAACTATTCCGTTGGTTTGAAAAGCAGTGCTACAAAAATGCAGACTATATTGTGGGACTTTCACCCGGCATGGTGGCCGACATACAAAAAAGGTACGGATATAAAAATATCGAGTCTATTACCAATTCGGCAAATTTGGAGCTATTTGGCACAAAACAAAACGCGCCCTTACCCGATTATTTTAAAGATAAAAAAGTAGCCATTTACACTGGTAATATCGGTGTTACAAACAATTCTTATTTATTGTTCCGTGCCGCCCAATTGCTGAATGAGATGGGTCGCCACGATATTGTGATACTTCTTATCGGCGACGGTAAGCAAAAAGAAGAGTTGGTTAAGAAAGCTGCCGAAGAAGGGTTGACTAATTTTATTGTGCAGGGGTTAATGCCCAAGGTAGATTTGGTTAATTACTTGCAAAACTCTTTGGTATCGCTGGTAACTTTTACTGATACTCCCGTATTAAGCACTGTTTCTCCCAACAAGCTGTATGAATCATTAGCAGCGGGTGTGCCCGTAATTCAAAATACAACCGGCTGGCTGGTTGGTTTATTGAATGAAAATAAGTGTGGTTACAATGTGCATCCTGAAGATGAAAGCGACTTGGTTGAGAAGTTATTGTTTTTAGCCGATAACCCTGCCGAAGCTGCAAAAATGGGCGAAATTGGTAAACAATTGGCAGCAAGTGAATTTGATAAAAAGATACTTGCAGGCAGAATGTTGAAAGTATTAGAAAACGTGAGCGCAAAATAGTTTTACAAAGTAAAACCTATAAATTGCCGTTAAGGCTCTTTGCTGAATAAATAACCTGTGATAAATAACTTTAAAAATATACTTGTACTAGCACCCCATACTGATGATGGTGAACTTGGGGCGGGCGGTACTATTGCCAAATTGATAGAAAACGGTGCCAATGTATGGTACGCTGCATTTTCAACTGCACAACAATCCGTGCCTGAAGGATATCCTAAAGATATTTTGACCCGAGAGGTGAAAGCAGCAACTCAAAAACTGGGTATCCCTGCTGAAAACCTTTTAGTGTTTAACTACGAGGTGCGTAAACTGAATTATGTGCGACAGGAGATTTTAGAAGAACTGATTCGCATTGGTAAATCGCAAAAGTTTGATGCGGTGTTTATGCCCACCTTGCACGATATTCACCAAGACCACAGTACCATTGCCAACGAGGGGCTTAGGGCGTTTAAAAACACAACCCTGCTTGGCTATGAGCTCATTTGGAATAATCTTACTTTTAATACCCAATGTTTTGTGAAATTGGAGCAGCGACACGTTGACAGCAAAGTGGCTGCTTTGCAACAATATCAATCACAAAGCCACAGGGATTATATGAAAACCGATTTTATTACTTCGTTAGCCCGTGCACGCGGTGTACAAATCGGCTCTCAATATGCCGAGGCTTTTGAAGTATTAAGGTGGGTAATGGATTAATGCTGCCGTTGTTGTAGCTTGTGCCCTCAACTAACTAGGAATATATTTTGACCAAGCGGATTTTACTTACCGGAGCCTCCGGCTTTTTAGGTAATTATATCAAGAAAGCCTTTGATACGTCAGGTTTTTGGGTGGATACCATTGGACGCTCAAACAGCACAGTGCAGTGTGATTTGTCATCACAAACACCTCAATTGCCAAATGTGTATCAAGTAGTAGTTCATGCCGCGGGCAAAGCGCACATGGTGCCCAAAACCGAGGTAGAGAAACAAGCTTTTTTTGATGTAAATCTTCAAGGTACTAAACATCTAATCTCAGCTATTGAAGCAAGCGGGCAAGTACCCCAAACGTTTGTTTTTATGAGCACAATTGGTGTGTACGGGCTGGATAAGGCTGAAAACATTACCGAGGCTCATCCTTTAAATGCAACCGATCCCTACGGCCAAAGTAAAATACAGGCAGAGGCTTTTGTGCGAGAATGGTGTACAAAAAACGGGATAGCCTATTTCAACCTGCGTTTACCACTGATTTCAGGTGCAAATCCTCCCGGTAATTTAGGAAGTATGATAAAAGCCCTTAAAAAGGGGTATTATTTCAGGATAGGAAAAGGCAGTGCCAGAAAATCGATAGTATTGGCTGAAGATGTAGCTGCATTTTTACCTTCATTGTTTGAGAATAAACAATCAGGAGAGTATAACCTTACAGACGGTGTTAATCCTACTTTTGCTCAAATAGAAGATAAAATAGCGCACTATATCGGGTCAAAAGTTAAAATTGTTATTCCGGCAGCTATAGCTAAACTGATAGCAACGGTAGGTGATTTTATTCCGAAGTTTCCGCTAAAAAGCCGCCAGTACAATAAAATTACTTCAACGCTTACTTTCTCTGACGAAAAAGCGAGGAAACAACTTAATTGGGTATCACGCTCATTTATTGATACTCCTGTTACATGATTAGCATCAAATCGTTCAGAAGGGTTACCTCTTCCAATAACTTTATTCCCGAAATTGATGGTCTGCGTTTTATAGCCATCATCACGGTAGTTTTTTTGCACACCAATACCAATTTTTTGCGTGTGTACGAAAACATTGTTCCTGCCGATTATTCCAACTCATTTATCTTCCATCTGCTTGATAGCGGTAGTGTAGGTGTTGATGTTTTCTTTTCCATCAGCGGCTTTATACTTGGGTTGCCTTTTGCCAAGTACTACCTGCAAAACGGTCATAAAGTGAGTATTAAAAACTACTTTATTCGCCGACTCACAAGACTTGAACCTCCCTACATACTTTCATTAGTTGCCCTTTTTGTGGCAGGTATATTTATTTCAGGCTACACATGGGCTGAATACGGCGATAGCTTTATTGCTACGTTACTGTACGTTCATTTCCCGTTGTATGGGGTTTGGAGCCCTATTAACCCTGTAACTTGGAGTTTAGAGGTTGAAGTACAGTTTTACATACTTGCGCCATTGTTGGCCGCGTTGCTGTTTATCAAAAATACCAATGTCCGCAGGGTGTTATTACCGCTCTCAATTATTGCTATTGACATAATTGTACCCTATTTATTTGATGATATTGTTGATTTGAGGCTGCACAAAACCATTGTGAGTTATTTGCACAGCTTTTTAGTAGGGTTTTTATTTGTTGAGATTTACCTGTTTGGCCTTGATAAAATTAAAAAGTCCTACCTATTTGATGTATTGGGGGTTGTGGCATTAGTATTAATTTATCAGTTCCATTTAAATAGAGAATTGTATGGGCGCATAGTGTTTGATGCCGGTGCGTTGATGTTGTTTTTAAGCGTATTCAGAGGCAGGTTATTCAACAACTTCTTTACTAAAGATGTTATTACGGCTATCGGCGGTATGTGCTACAGTATTTACCTATTGCACTACGCCGTTTTATACATTGTGATGAAGGGATTAAGCATTATAAGTTTTGGAGGTTTTTTACCCACCATTATTATAAACTTTGTAATCTCTATTTTTGCGCTACTGGTGGTTTCGGCAGTGTTTTTTAAACTGGTTGAACAGCCCTGTATGGACAAGAACTGGCCGCAAAAATTAATGAATTACTTTAAAACCCGCTTGGGCGCAGCCAATGCAAAAAGCTGATATTAGGTTTGCTATACTTGGGTTCGGTCATATTGGCCGCCGTCATGCTACCATCGTAAATAACTACGAGGGGGCAACATTGGTGGCTGTAATTGATACGGATGCTAATGCCCAACATCACGAGCTTTACCCCACCGGAATTCCTTTTTTCAATTCAGCCGAAGAGTTTTATAAATCAGGTATTGAGGCCGATGTAATTACAGTAGCTACGCCCAACGGGCTGCATTGCCCGCAAGCCATACAGGCGTTAGAGCACCATTGTAATGTGGTGATTGAAAAGCCGATGGGGCTTACCAAAGCAGAATGTGAAGCTGTAATTTTTAAGGCGTTAAACGTTTCGAAGCAAGTATTTGTGGTGAAGCAAAACCGCTACAGCCCGCCGAGCCGTTGGATGAAAGAGGTTGTGGGTGCAGGCATTATAGGCGATGTGCTGATGGTGCAAGTGAACTGCTATTGGAACCGTGATGAGCGGTATTACAAAGAAGGTGGCTGGAAAGGTTCGACTGATTTGGATGGGGGAACATTGTTTACCCAGTTTAGTCATTTTGTAGATATTATGTATTGGGTGTTTGGGGATATTAAAAACCCCCACGCCATATTTAAAGACTTTAACCATAAACATACTACCACCTTTGAAGATAGCGGGGTTGTAAACTTTGAGTTTGTGAATGGAGGTATCGGGTGTATTAACTTTTCTACCGCAGTGTGGGATACCAATATGGAAAGCAGTATTACTGTTGTTGGTACCAAAGGCAGCTTTAAAGTAGGCGGCCAATACATGAACGAGATAGAATATTGCCATATTAAAGATTATACACTCCCTCAATTAGAGGCCACCAACCCGCCTAATGATTACGGCCCGTTTAAGGGCAGCGCGGCTAATCATCATTATGTGATTGAGAACGTAGTGAAAACACTGAACGGGAAGGATACTATTACCGCCAATGCTTTAGAAGGATTAAAAGTGGTGGATATAATTGAGCGGATATATCAATCAAGAGATTTATCAAAGATTAAATGAGAGAATGGCGTTTGTATTCAATAAACGTTTGACCTGAATACAAAGCCTGCCGAATACAAGATGGAATTTATAACCTACCCAATATTGTTTGTGGTTTTAACCGTGATGGAGCTATTGTATTTTAGAATAGCGGATAGGTTTAACATTATCGACAAACCCAATGAGCGTAGCTCACATACTGCCATTACCCTTCGTGGGGGAGGCGTTATTTTTGTTCTGCCGCCGCTAATTTACTGTGCGTTGAGCGGTGGCAAGTACTTGTGGTTTGCAGTGGGGCTTTTGCTTATTTCGGCCATCAGCTTTGTTGACGATGTTCGCAGTCTTTCAGGCAAAATACGGGTGGCTGTTCATTTATTGGCAGTATCACTCATGTTTGTTGATTTGAGTATATTTTCAATACATCCCGCTGCAATAGTAATCGCGTATATTTTAGTTATCGGCACAATTAACGCTTATAACTTTATGGATGGGATTAACGGTATCACTGGGGCTTATAGCTTAGTGTTTTTGTTTGCTGCCTTACTTGCCAACCAATACACTCCATTTATTCAAGACGAGTTTATCATTTACTCGGCAATAGGAGCTGTTGTATTTTTAATGTTCAATTTCCGAAAAAAGGCAAAATGCTTTGCGGGCGATGTGGGCAGTGTAGCCATGGCGTTTGTTGTGTTGTTTCTGCTTATAAAACTTATTTTAACTACTGAGGATTACAAATACGTACTGTTTTTAGCGGTGTATGGAGTTGATAGTGTACTTACCATTGTACATCGTCTTATACTTAAACAAAACATATTCGTAGCCCATCGTTTGCACTTGTACCAATACCTGACCAATCAACTTAAATGGCCGCATTTGGCGGTAAGTAGTTTGTATGCAGCTTTGCAGGCTCTTGTTTCGGCTTGGGTGGTTTTCTCGTCTTCAGTATCTATAACAAGCTTTGTGCTGATGCTACTTGGATTAGGTGCAGTGTATGTAGTGGCAAAAAGATTAATCATTACTAACGTCATTAAGCCGATTTCTTAATGCAGGATATCATAATTGTTGGTGCTGGCGGTTTCGGGCGTGAAGTGTTAGCGTTGCTGAAAAACTGCAATGCAATAACACCTGCTTGGAATGTTTTAGGCTTTGTTGACGACGGCAAAACGGCAGGAGAAATCGTTAACGGCTTTACTGTATTAGGTGGTGTAGAATACATTAACCAACTGCAAAAACCTGTGGCTGTTTGCATAGCAATATCATTACCCGAAGTACGGAAAGCCATTGCAGAGCAAATAACAAATCCCCACGTAGCATACCCCACACTTATTCATCCGTCAGTAATAATTTCTGACGATGAATATGTAGAAATGGGAAAGGGTTGCGTGTTGTGCATTAATACAGTGCTTACAGTAAATATTAGGTTGGGTGATTTTGTAATAATGAATGCAGGAGCAATTATTAATCACGATGCCGTAATAAGAAGTTATAGTACCATAATGCCCGGGGTAAATATATCAACCGGCGCACAAGTGGGCGAGGGGTGCTATATAGGCACCGGCAGCAAAATATCTAAACCCGAAGTCATAACCCCTTGGCAAAAACTGTCGGCGGGTACTATAATTGCATAAACATTACTTGGTGGCAAATTTTCAATTTTCTGTGCTGTTGCCTGTTTATCACGGGAATACCCCGCATGAGTTTACAGTGACTCTCAATAGCATTCTTTCGCAAACTTTGCCTGCCACTGAAGTTGTAATCGTACGCGACGGCCCTGTTGAAGAAGGAATTTCACTTCAACTTGAAACGCTGAAAAATACCCCGAATGTTAAAGTGGTTGAATTGCCTCGGAATATGGGGTTAGGCACTGCTCTTAACGAAGGCTTGAAGCATTGCAGCTACGAGTGGGTAGCACGTATGGATGCGGATGATAAGTCTCAACCCGACCGTTTTGAAGTAACCGTAAACTATATTATTTCCAATCCTGAACTTGATTTAGTGGGTTCATATTATGCCGAGCAACATCCAAAAGGGAAAGACTTTGTGCGCAAGGTGCCCCTTGATTTTGAAGGTGTGCTTGCGTTTTCAGGTTATCGCAACCCCCATAGCCATCCAACGGTATTCTACAAAAAATCAGCCGTGCAAGATGCGGGCGGGTATGTGAACTTTTACTTTGCTGAAGATTGGTACCTGTGGTTGCGTATGTTTAAATCAGGCTCGCAATCGGGTAATATTCCCAAAGTGCTGGTATATGCCCAGTCGCAAAACTATAGCCGCAGGTTAGGGTTAGCATCCGTGCGTAATGACTTTAAAGCAATCGGCGGGTTTTGTAAAGAAGGATTAATTACACACCAGCAATATTTGTTGGGTATATTCGTGCGGGCACTGGTGAAACTTTTGCCCGACGGATGGGCCGGTAAATTTTATAAAAACTATCTGCGAAGTGCAACAAACCATTAAAGATTTTTACAACGAGTTTAAGCCTGCTATTTTATTCTTGGCAAGGTTGCTGGTAACGTACATAGTACTGAGCCAGATATACGGATTTTGGGTAAAGGGGTACGAAACCCAACCCGACCCGATTACAAAAGGTGTTGCAAGTCAGGTGGTGGGTGCTATGCGACTGTTTTATGATAACGTAAGTACTGAAATACTGGAAGGTGATAACAGTGTGCGCGTTTGGATTAATGGCAAACCTGCTGGTATTGCCGTTTATGAAGGCTGCAACGGAGTAGCAATATTTTACTTGTTCTTTGCCTTTTTAGTAGGCTTTTGGGGCGGTGCTAAACGCCTTGCTTGGTTTAGTGTACTTGGCATTGCCATTATACATTTGTTTAACTTGGGCAGGTTGTTACTGTTGGCCTATGTGGCACAAAACCACTCACAACTTTTTCACTTTACCCATAAATACCTGTTTACACTCTCAATATATGTAATTGTGTTTGCTTTATGGATTTGGTGGATACGCATGATAAAACCTGAAACTAAAGCCGAAGAAAATCCTCAAGATACACCACCGCAAAATGGAGTTGCTTAACATAGGTTTCAAACGGATTTTTTTAGCACTGTTGGCCCTTATAGGGCTTGCCTTGTTTTATGGCTTGCAAGAGTTTGACTTTGTAAGTTGGCAATTTCGCTTTAACCAGAGTTTTGGCGGTGCAATGGAGCCCGGTACCGAAGTAAACTTTATCATTAGCCGCCTTGTCCGTTTTCTGGCAAACGATTTATTGTGCATCCTGCTTATCTATGCGCTTTTTAACAACAGACGTTTCGTAATTTTCGGGTTCTACGTCCAGCTTTTTGGATTAGTAGTCCTGTTTCCTATCTATATTTATCTTACGCTTAATGCAGCGTCAAATGCCGAGTATTCGGCACTTGTCCCTTTGTACCGCTTGGTGATGAATCCAATTCTGATGGTACTCCTTATCCCTGCTTTCTATTTCCAGCAAAAACTTAAAAAGTAGTTTATTTCATACATACGAAGTACCCAATAGGCCTGCAAGGTATATTTGTGTTTTACCATGAATTGGAAAACCAAAGCCGCTTTGCAGAAACTAATCAGCCGTTTGCCTGCGGCTGAAAGGATTAACTATTTTTTGCAAACCCGCATCACCCGCAACCTGCCTATGAGTGATGAAGTGTTTGGGCAAAAAATTAAAGCAGCTCAACAGCATTTAGAAGCTTTTAAAGGCCACCATGAAGACCTTGAAGAAGGTATTGTGTATGAATTTGGAGGGGGCTACGATTTGGCAGTGCCGCTGTTGTTGCACAAAGCAGGAATAAAGCAGCAACTGGTTACAGATATTAAACCGTTGTTGAAGCCGGCATTAGTGGCTGATGCTGCTAAACGTGCAGGGTTATCAGGTGTAGTGGATTTGGCTGCCTTGGGTATTTCTTATAAAGCCCCTTTTGATGCACGTAAAACAAATCTTGAAACTGCCGGCGTTACTTACATACACTCTACCGATACCTTAGAGCACATACCTGCTGAAGATATACTATTGATTTTGCGGGAGTGCTACCGCATACTAAAACCCGGTGGTGTGATAAGCTGTGTGATTGATTTACAAGACCATTACGCATACTTTGATAAAAACTTGTCGAGGTTTAACTTTTACGGCTATGGAGAAAACGAATGGCAAAAAAAATATAACAACGGTTTACAATACCAAAACCGACTTTTAGCGGATGATTATTACAAGCTTTTTGCCTTGGCAGGTTTTGCTCCGATACAAATTAAGTTAGAAAAAGGAGAAGAGCAGGAGCTTGGAACAGTGAAGCTTACAGAGAGGTTTGCAGGCAAACCAAAGGATGAATTATTGAATGTAAGGTGCCATATTATTTCTGAAAAACCTGATTAATAAATACCGTTATAACACCTGTTATTTTTAAGCGAAAAAACCCTTTTTTCCGGTTGTATTTTTTTCCAAACCTATACGCTTGGGGTTTAGCGATTTGCAATTGTAAAAATTCACTTTAGCCCTCTGAACGCAACAATCTTTTAAAACTTATTGTCTATCTTTGCAAGGGCGCTAGGTATTTATTTTAAAACAATTTACATAAAATTTAAAATGGCGTGTTAATTTGCCGCTATTTTAGGGTGGCCTTACTATGCAAAACAGATTACTATCTACTTTCATACTGTTGGCGTTTTTTGGCTTCGCAAAGTCCGTATTTGCGCAGTGTTCAGGAAACAGTGGCTTCTCTATATCTACGCCAAATTGTGTAAATCAATCCATTTCATTTATTGATACCGGCAGCGCTACCCCCGATAGTGTTTTGTGGGTGTTTGGTAACGATAATTCAACATACACTTCAGATACTGTTAACAAGAGTTTTGGTTCAGCTTTAACCGATACGGTGTGGCTGATTCGTTTTTTTAATAACCCGTCGTTTTGTTCAGATACCGTTTTTCAGGTATTTACCATTACAAATGTTAGCGCATCCATCACTCCTGCAACCTTGCAGAATGTTTGTGTGGGCGACTCGGTAACATTAACGGCAAATGGTGGGGCAGGATTAACTTACCAGTGGGTGAAGGATGGGGTTGATAGCAGCGGAGCTACTTCGCAAACTTTGCGTGCTACTTCGCCCGGAACTTATAAGGTAAGAGTAACTCAAAACGGGTGTTCACGACTTTCAGACTCGGTGGTTGTTACTTTCTATAATTACCCCAATGCAGATTTTACGTTTGCACCCGATACGGCTTGCTCCGGAACAACAGTTTCGTTTTCTAATACATCAACGGGAAGTTCATTAAGTTACAGTTGGACGTTTGGTAACAGTCTTACCTCAACGGCTACTAACCCTTCCACCACTTATGATGTAACAGGAACTTCGGCGATTGTTTCGTACAATGTTCGGTTGATTGCAACTACCCCCGGTAATTGCAGGGACACTATTACCAAAACCGTGTATGTACGTCGCCGCCCCAACTCGGCCATCGACGATTTTAACAACATCCCCAAGTTTGTTCAGTGTAACGTTTCATCGTCTCCTTTTTCATTGCAGATTGATAACGTATCGACTACTATGTCGACCAATAACTCGTATTCAATCAATTGGGGTGATGGTAATAGTCAAAATTTCGGGTCATCTTTTGATACGATAACGCACGTGTACGCCACATCGGGAGCGTTTACAATGACTGTTATCACAACAGACGGTGCAGGGTGTAAGGATACAAGTACCTATAGTGTGTTTAACGGTGGTAACCCCGGGGTAAGCATCGGTAACTCAGGTAGTACCTCAGGATGCCGCCCCTACGGCCTTACCTTTACCATCGATACCAGCAAAGCAACGGGTATTGGTAATAACGCACCCGGTTCAATATATACGCTAACCTTTAATGATGGTACGGCACCCATGGTGTTTACGCACCCGCCGCCACCCAGTGTAAGCAAAACCTTTTTAACTCCCTCGTGCGGAACTGCTACCCCCGGTTTTCCTAATGCTTTTCAAGCAGAAATGTCGGTTACCAACCCTTGCGGTACCAACAGTGCTACTATCAGACCTATTTATATTTCAACCAAACCCGAAGCTGAGATTGATTTTGACCCAGATGATGATACGGCTTGTTTGAATGATTTAGTTACGATTGAGGACGTATCGGATACAGGTAGTGTGTCATCAAACAGCGGCTGTAACCAAACCCCACGCCGTTTGTGGAATATTTACCCCGCAACGGGCTGGACGTTGAATTCGGGTTATTTCGGTAACCACGGTAACTGGAACAACAACCCTGCTAACTGGGGTAGTCAGGTTTTACAAGTAGATTTTACAGATACGGGAACATTTACAGTAGAACTGATAGTAGGAAACATTGCCCAAGCGGGGCTTAGTGTGTGCGGGGATGATACAATACGCAGGATTTTGCGGATAATGAGGCCGCCCTTGGCTGATTTTACATTGAATATAAATCCAACCAGCGGTTGTGCAAACAGTATAATTACTACCAATAATAACTCAACAGGTGATAACCTCACTTACCAATGGATAATTAATCCCAACAGCGGTTATACTGTAACATCAGGCAGCCTAACTTCTCCAACCCCTACTTTTCAGTTTAATACTGCGGGCACCTATTATGTAACACTGATAGGCAGCAACCGATGCGACCAAGATACGGTAGTTGATACCTTGGTAATAAGGGATGTGCCCGACGTTACACTACCCGGTGCGGTTGCATTTTGCGGGCCTGATACAGTGGCGTTTGATACGCTGGCTTCCAACCTGCTGCATAGGGTAATTTACAACGAGAATTTTGGTGACAGTATTACTTACCAATGGACGGTAACAGGAGGAAGCTACACTTATGTGTCAGGGGATTCTACATCGTATAATCCGTCAATCTATCTCTCAACTCCGGGAACATATACTATAAAGGTAAAGATAACAAACGAGTGCGGCAGCGATTCGACCACACAAACCATAACGGTGCGACCACTGCCTGACGCAAACTTTACCATTAATGACAGTGCCCAGTGTTTAGTGGGGCATAGTTTTGCGTTTACCGATGCCTCAACCATTAGCAGCGGAACCATTACTACCTATACATGGACGTTTGGCGACGGTACGGGTTCATCAGCCCAAAACCCTACTAAAAGCTACTCAACTGCCGATACCTTTAATGTACAGTTGTTAGTTGCCAGTGCTTTTGGTTGTGTTGATTCTATTACCAAGCAAGTAATTACATTCCCACAGCCAACGCCTTTATTTACCATTAATGATAGCGACCAATGCTTAAATGGTAACAGTTTTTTATTTACCAATACTTCTACCATAGCCAGCGGCAGCAATACTTATCACTGGCGTTTTACTGAAAGGGCCGGAGATACTTCGATACTTGCTAACCCAACCTTTGTGTACGATACCACGGGTGTGTTTGCGGTGAAGCTGGTGGTAACGTCAGACAATGGTTGCAGGGATTCGGTTACCCGCAATGTGTACATCCGTCCTGCTCCGGAACCTGATTTTACTATAAACGACAGTATGCAGTGCTTAAACGGAAACAGTGTAACGTTTACCAACACATCAAGCATACAGTCGGGAACGGTTTCGTACAAATGGATATTCAGCAATACAGCGTCTGATACATCGGTTGCTACCAGCCCTACCAAAGTATATACTACCGCCGATACGTTTGCGGTGAAACTGATTGTTACTTCAAACTTCGGTTGCCGTGATTCAGTTTCTAAAAACGTTTACCTGTTCCCCAAACCAGATATGGCGTTTAACGTAAACGACAGCGAACAGTGTTTCACCGGGAATAGCTTTGTATTTACCAACGGCTCGTCAATAAGCAGCGGGACAGTTAGCTACAAATGGCAATTCAGTTCAGACCCGGCCGATACATCGATACTAAATAACCCTACTAAAAGCTATGCAAGCAACGGGGTGTTTCCTGTAAAGCTGATTGGTACTTCTGATCAGGGATGTAAAGATTCGGTATCGGCAAATATGACCGTGTTTGCTGAGCCCTTGGCCGGTTTCAATATTAACGATACCGACCAATGTATCAACGGTAACAACTTTATTTTTACTGATACATCGGTAGTAGGCGGATTGTATAGCCGCCAATGGACGTTTGGTGACGGCAGCAGTTCAACCATTGCAGCACCCTCAAAATCGTATGCAACGGCTGATACCTTTATAGTGAAGTTGGTGGTTACCATTAACGCAGGGGGGTGTAAAGATTCGGTTTCAACGCCAGTGTATGTGTATCCTCAACCGGTAGCGGCTTACACTATTAATGATAGCATACAATGTTACCCCGGCCACTCGTTTGTATTTACCAACGGAACAACGATAGCTTCGGGCAGCAATACGTATCTGTGGAAGTTTAATGTACCCACAGGTACAACCGATACATCTAACCTCACCAATCCCACTAAAAACTACCCTGCATCGGGTACTTATATTGTAAGACTTACTGCAACTTCGGATAAAGGGTGTAAAGATTCAACCCAGCATCAGGTAACGGCTACCCCCATTATTAATAACAACGTAGTTGCATCCAACCAAGGACTTTGCTCAGGCTCAACACCGGATAGCCTTGTGCAATCGGGTGCATCCGTAAGCGGTGGTAGCGGAGCATTTACCTACCAATGGCAAGAAAGCACCGATTCAGCCGTATGGACGAATATTGTAGGAGCTACCGGGGTTAACTACCAACCACCTGCTTTAACAGCCAACCGTTGGTACCGCCGTGTGGTAACATCGGGCGATTGTGCCGATACCTCAGTGCCTGTTAAAATTACGGTTACCCCTGCCATTACTAACAATACCATTACTGCCAACCAAATTGTATGTGCGGGCTTTACACCTTCACAATTTAACGGCAGCACCCCCGCAGGCGGTTTGGGAAGTTTTACTTACCAATGGCAAATCAGTACCGACTCTAACACTTGGAACAATATAGTAGGTGCACAATCGATAGATTATACTTCAGGCGTATTAACCCAAACTACCTATTTCCGCAGGTTGGTTACTTCGGGTGTGTGCACACAGCCCAGCAATGTGGTTAAAGTGCTGGTGAATCCTAAGCCTACGGTTTCGTTTACAACGGCCAGTGTTTGTTTAGGGTTAGCAGCCAATTACACATCCACTTCAACCATTGCAACGGGCAGTATTGCCCAATATACTTGGACGTACGGCGACGGTAACGGAGGCACAGGCAGCAGTCAAAGCCACACGTATGCTTCGGTAGGCAGTTATACTATAAAACTGATTGCAGTATCTGACAGCAGTTGTACCGATAGCACCACCCGAACCATTAATGTTCACCACAAGCCTACGGCCTCTTTTGTATCTAACGATACCTGTTTGGGTTTCGGCAACGGGTTTAATGCCTCTGCATCAAGCGTAGGAGCGGGAAGTATTACCAATTACGGATGGAATTTCGGCGATGCTACCACCGGTAGCGGCGTTACAACCACCAAAACCTATGCGGCGCACGGCAGTTACAACGTAAAACTAATTGTAACCACTGATAATTCTTGCAGGGATAGTATTACCCAAGCAGTGGTAGTTCACCCTCGTCCTGTACCTAACTTTACTACTAACGATAGCGACCAATGCGTAAACGGTAATAGCTTTACCTACACCAACAGCACCAGTATAGCCAGCGGCAGCAGCACTTATTTATGGAATTTGGGAGAAGGAGCAAACGATACCAGCACCCAAACCAGTACTTCAAAAACGTATGCTGTAAATGGTAACTACAGTGTGAAACTAATAGCTACTTCAAACTTCGGGTGTATCGATTCGGTAACTAACCCCGTAATAGTGTATGCAAAACCTACTCCTGCATACAGTATTAATGATACCGACCAATGTTTGAACGGTAACAGTTTTATATTCACCAATGGCAGCACTGTAAACCCGGTAGTGGGCTTGTCCTACGTTTGGAGGTTTGGCGACGGTAGCACCTCTACCCAAACCAATCCTACAAAATCATATAACGCAGAGGGTACCTATACCGTTCGTTTGGTAGTAACTTCAGTAAATGGGTGTGCGGATAGTATTGAGAAAACGGTGTATGTGTACCCTAAACCCAATCCTGCCTTTACCATCGACGATACTTTGCAGTGCTACAACGGCAACGTGTTTGTATATTCAAACAGCAGCACCATTGCCAGCGGTACGCAAACCTATTTTTGGAAATTGAATTTGCTGGATGCCTTGGATACCAGCACCCAAACTAACGTTACCAAAACCTACACTGCATCGGGTAATTTGGCCGTGCGCTTGACGGCCACATCAGACAAGGGCTGTAAAGATTCTATCCAAAGAAATATTATCGTAAGGCCTGATATTACTAACAATACCATCGCTTCGGCGCAAAACATCTGTTCAGGCTCGATACCCGATACATTACGACATACAGGCGTTGCCATTAATGGCGGCGACGGTAGTTTTACCTACCAATGGCAACAAAGCACCGACTCAATTAGCTGGAGTAACATAGGCAGCGCAACCGGAACCAGCTATGCTCCTCCGGCTTTGTTTGCTACCACATGGTACAGGCGTGTTGCTGTTTCAGGGCCTTGCTCTGATACTTCTGCCCCCATAAAAATTACCGTTACACCCGGTATCGGCAATAACATTATCACCGCTAACCAAAGCCAATGTGCAGGATACACTCCGTCACAGTTTAACGGCACTGTCCCTACAGGCGGTAACGGTGTGTTTGTGTACCAATGGCAGTTTAGCCTTGACTCTGCTTCATGGTCAAACATTACAAGCGGAACCGATACCAATTTCCAAGCAGGGGTACTTAACCAAACTACATGGTACAGACGTTTGGCTACTTCAAACTCTTGTACGGTAATCAGCAACCCGATTAAAGTAAACGTTAATCCCAAACCTGCGGCCTCGTTTACTGCACCTTCGGTGTGCTTTGGTTTAAACGCAACATTTACTTCTACGTCAACCATTGCAACAGGTGCTATCACCCAATATAACTGGACGTTTGGCGACGGAAATACCGCCAGCGGCACTACAGGTCCGCAGAATGCTTACGGCGCAGTTGGCAGCTATACAGCGAAATTGATTGTAACCAGCGACTCAGGTTGTGTAGACAGTACTACCCGTACCTTGTGGGTACATCCAAAACCAGTGGCTTCGTTTGTGTATAACGATACTTGCCATACTTACCAACACAGCTTTAATGCTTCTGCATCTGCTGTTGCAACGGGCAGCATTACCAATTACAGTTGGAATTTTGGCGACGCAACCACCGGCAGTGGGGTTACTACCAATAAAACCTATACGTTGGTTAATACTTACAACGTGAAACTGGTAGTTACTACCGATAGTGCTTGTAGAGACAGTATTACACAATCGGTAATTGTGTACCCAAATCCGGTGGCTGATTTTACCACCAACGATACTGACCAGTGCGTAAACGGCAACAACTTTGTGTTTACCAATGCCACCAGTATTGCATCGGGTACGGTTACCTACGGCTGGAATTTTGGCGAAAGTGCAACTGATACATCGTCTCAAACTAATACAAGCAAGGTATATGCGGCCAACGGCACTTACAATGTAGGGTTGGTGGCTGTTTCAAACATCGGTTGCCGCGATACAGTTACCAAGCCCATGACGGTGTATGCTAAACCCGCACAGGCGTTTACCATTAATGATACCGATCAGTGTTTGAACGGTAACAGTTTTGTATTTACCAATACCAGTAATATTACCCCTGCGGTAGGCTTGAGTTATTTGTGGACGTTTGACGATGGTGCTACCAGCACTCAAACCAGCCCCACAAAAACGTATGCATACGATGATACGTTTGCCGTAAAGCTAGTGGTTACATCAATAAACGGCTGTTCTGACAGTGTTACCCAAAACGTATATGTGTATCCCAAGCCGTCGCCTGATTTTAATATTAACGACAGCTTGCAATGCTTTGGCCCCAACCTATATACGTTTACTAACCAAAGTGTGATTAACAGTGGCACGATGACGCATTTTTGGCGTTTTGATGTACTGACTGCCAACGATACTTCATCACAAACCAGCCCCACAAAATCGTATGCTACCGATGGTACTTATACCATCCGTTTAACTGCTACCTCTGATAAAGGCTGTAAAGACTCGGTAGAAAATCAGGTTACGATTAAGCCCGACATTATTAATAACGATATTGCTACTGACCAGTTCTTGTGTCAGGGTGAAACGCCCGATACCTTGGTGCCGTTGAGCGGCCCTGTTAGCGGTGGCGATAATACCTTTGGCTACCGTTGGGAACAAACCACCGACTCAGCCAACTGGACATCTATTGGCGGTGCAACCGATACTTTGTATGCTCCTTCAGCATTGTCAGTAACTACTTGGTACAGGCGTATTGTAACTTCAGGCCCTTGTGAAGATACATCGGCACCCGTTAAGATATTTGTTACTCCGTCTATCGGAAATAACACCATTACCGCCAACCAAACTATTTGCGAAGGGTTTGCTCCTGCACAATTTGCAGGTTCACTGCCCACAGGTGGTCTTGGAGTTTATAATTACCAATGGCAAATCAGCACCGATTCAGCCAGTTGGAGCAACATTGGAGGTGCAACCGATACTTCTTACCAGTCTGGAGTACTTACCCAAACAAGGTTCTTCCGTCGTAGGGTGTCGTCAGGGGCTTGTCCTACCATTAGCAACGTGGTAAAAGTTACCGTGCATCCCAAACCCGTGGCAGCTTATACTACTGCATCGGTATGTTTCGGGTTCAATGCAAACTTCACTTCTTCTTCAACTGTTTCAGTGGGAAGTATTGTACAAAGCGAATGGATTTACGGCGACGGCAATACCGATACAGGCATTTCAGCAACCAACAACTTTACGGCAGCGGGTGCATACACACCTAAGTTAATAGTTACTACCGGCGAAGGCTGTAAAGACAGTACTACCCGCCCGATAAACATTCTCCCTAAACCTGTAGCGGCCTACCAACATAACGATACTTGCTTTGACGATTTAACCAGCTTTGATGCAAGCACCTCAACCGTTGCAACGGGTAGCATTACAGGATATAACTGGGATTTGAGCGACGGAGCCACTGCCTCAGCAGTTACTGCCAGCCATACTTACAGTGCCGTGGGTAATTATCAGGTGAAACTGATTGTAACTACGGATAGTGCCTGCCAAGATAGTATTACCAAAACGGTGTTTGTACACCCCAATCCTGTGGCTGCGTTTACTATGAACGATAGTGACCAGTGCTTGAACGGGAATAGCTTTGTGTTTACCAACGGCTCATCGGTAGCCAGCGGCAGCAATACCTACAACTGGAATTTCGGCCAATCGGCAGCGGATAGTTCTAACCAAACCAGCCCGACTAAAGTATATACCGCCAGCGGAAATTATACGGTACGTTTGATAGCCATTACCAATTTCGGGTGCCGCGATACTGCCACAAGACCCACTGTAGTGTACGCCAAACCCGCACAAGCGTTTAACATTAACGATACCGACCAGTGTATCAACGGTAACAGCTTTACGTTTACCAACACCAGCAATATTACCCCTGCGGTGGGTTTAACCTACCGTTGGACGTTTGGCAACGGTGATACCAGCGTACAAACTAGTCCTACCAAGGTATATACGGTTGCAGGTACTTACCCTGTGAAGTTGCGGGTAACATCAGTGTTCGGGTGCGCCGATTCGGTTACTAAAACAGTGTATGTGTACCCAAAACCCAATCCTGCATTTACTATTAACGATACATTGCAGTGCTTTGGCCCTAACGTCTTCACCTTTACCAACGGCAGTACCATTGGCAGCGGCACTATTAATAACTTCTGGAAATTTGATTTGCTGAATGCCGCGGACACCAGCAGTCAAAACAGTCCTGTGCATACGTATGCCAACGACGGTACTTTTACCATCCGTTTGGTTACCACTTCTGATAAAGGGTGTAAAGACTCAACCGAAAAACAGGTAACTGTTAAGCCCGATATTTTAAACAACGTAATTAATACCCCGCAGTTTATTTGCGAAGGCAGTACACCTGATACTTTACGCCAAGCCGGCAGCACAGTTAGCGGTGGCGACAATACCTTTACCTACCAATGGCAACGCAGTACCGACTCTTTAACTTGGGTAAATATCAGCGGTGCAACGGCGGATAGGTTTGGCCCACCTGCATTGTCAGTAACTACTTGGTACAGGCGTGTTGTAAACTCAGGGCCTTGCACCGATACATCAGCACCCATAAAAATACACGTAACGCCTGCCATTACTAATAATACTATTAACAGCAGCCAAACCATTTGCTACGCTCAAACTCCTGCCCAACTAGGCAGCGGTGCTACGGGCGGTGGTAACGGCACGTTTACTTATTTGTGGCAGCAATCCAACAACAGCATCACTTGGGGCACGGCCATCGGCACCAGTAATACCATCAATTACCAGCCCGATGCGTTATTTGATACCACCTATTACCGCCGCAGGATAATATCAGGCTCGTGCACAACGGTTAGCAACGTGTTGAAGATTGCCGTGAAACCCTTGCCTGTTGTTAATTGGGGAGCTACTACGGTATGTTACCCCGAACCTACAATGTTCAGCGATAGTTCAACCGTTAACCAGGGTAGTAATTCAGGTTTTAGCTGGACGTTTGGAGATGGTACTACATCTACCCAGCAAAATCCCTCAAAAGTATATGTAGCAGGTACTTACACGGCTAAATTGATAGTTACTACCAATTTCGGTTGTAGGGATTCATTAAGCCAAAGCATTACCGTGCATCCCAAACCACAGGCAGGCTACAGTTCGCAAAACAACTGCTTTGGTTTTGCAAGCACCTTTACCGATACTGCCAAAGTGAGCAGCGGTTCAGTGGTAAGCTGGGCTTGGGCCTTCGGCGATGGATTTACTTCTTCGGCTAAGAATGCCAGCCGCACGTATTTTACCCACGGTACTTATAACGTTCGCCAGATTGTAACCACCGATAGGGGTTGCAAGGATACAGTGATCAAACCTATTGTAATTCACCCCAAACCAACAGCCAACTTTGGGGTAACCACGGTTTGTTATCCAAACAGTTCACAATTTACCGATTCATCTACCATAGCAACGGGTAGTCTGATTAGCCGTGCGTGGGATTTTGGCGACAGTGCAACCTCTGTGCTAACCAATCCAATCCATACCTATGCTACCGACGGGGTGTATATTACCAAACTGATTGTTACCTCTAACCAAGGTTGCCGCGACAGTGTATTTAAGGCTGTTACGGTGAACCCGCTGCCTACGGTTGTGTTTACGGGGGATACCTTGGCCTGTGTGAATCGCAATGTGTTCTTTAGCAATACCACTTCGGGCGCGGCCTCTTATGTTTGGAACTACGGCGACGGTAATACCTCAACAAGCTCGGTAGGAAGCAACACGTATGCCAATCCCGGTGTGTACAGGGTGGTGTTGGTGGCTACTACTGCCTATGGTTGTGTAGATTCTACGGCAAGAACCATACGCATTATAGGGGCACCCGTGCCTGCCTTTACCCTTGCACCCGATACAGGTTGTGCACCGCTAAAAGTGGTGTTTACCAATGCAACCACCGGTTTGCACATAAGCTACGATTGGAACTTTGGCAACGGTCAATCAAGCGCCTTGTTCAATCCTGATACTGTAACGTATTTCCAAAGCCAGCGAAACGATTCTACCTATTATATTACACTAAGTGCCACCAACATTTGCGGTACTACCCAAGCTGTTGATTCGGTAAGAGTGTTCCCCAAACCCGTTGCTAATTTCGCCTTTAACGTAAACAACGGTTGCACACCGGCTACCTTCACCATTACCAATACCACCACTGCTTTTCCTGATAACTTTATATGGGATTTAGGCAATGGTACTACCAGCACAGCAACCAACCCAACATCACCGGTGTATACCACGGTGGATAGCGTGAGCATTTACAGGGTTAGGTTAACCGCCTTTAACCATTGCGGTACTGATACAATCTCACGCAATCTTACCATATACCCAACTCCTCACGCGGCATTTACAGCTCCCAACAACTGTTTTGGTTTTACCAGTAACTTTACAGACAGTGCATGGGTAGGCTCGGGCAGTGTAACCAATTGGAGCTGGACGTTTGGCGACGGTAATTTCTCATCGGCACAAAGTCCCACCAATACTTATATTAACCACGGTACGTACAATGTGCGCCAGATTGCAATAAGCGACAGGGGCTGCCGCGATACAATTACTAAACCTATTACTATCTACCCCAAACCGGCCGCAAGGTTTGGTGCCACCACCGCTTGTTATCTTGACAGCACGGTGTTTACCGATTCAACTACTGTGGCTTCAGGCAGCATAGTGAGCAGAACTTGGACGTTTGGCGACGGTAACGGTTCTTCAATCACCAACCCAAGAAATTTATACAGCAATGCAGGAACGTACACTGCAAAACTGATTGTGGTTTCTGATTTGGGTTGTTCTGACAGTAACTTTAAAGCTGTAACGGTGAATCCGCTGCCAAGTATTGCCTTTACGGGCGATACGGTAGAGTGTTTTAACCGCACGGTATTCTACACAAATAATTCAACAGGGGCAGCCACCTACGTATGGAACTATGGCGATGGTAATACCTCGACAGGCTCGGTAGGTAGCAATACGTTTGCTGCACCCGGTTATTACCGCATTGTATTAGTAGGTCGCACTGTATATGGTTGCGAAGACTCGACAGCAATGGTGGTTCGTATTATAGGCCCGCCAACAGCAGCCTTTACGCTCGTACCCGATACAGGTTGCGCACCGTTGAACGTGAACTTTGTAAACAACAGTACAGGTTTGTACACCAGCTACGATTGGGATTTTGGCAACGGCACGGCAAGCACCTTGTTTACTCCGCCAACGGCTACTTACATTCAAAGCCGCACCATCGATTCATTGTACTTTGTGACATTAAGGGCTACCAATATTTGTGCAACCCGTTCAGTAACCGATACGGTTACGGTGTTCCCCAAACCGGTGGCTAACTTTACTATTAACCAAACCGCAGGATGTAGTCCGGCTGTGTTTACGGTTACCAACAATACCACTGCCTTCCCACAAACCTTTTTCTGGGATTTTGGCAACGGAGATACCAGTACTGCCCAGAATCCACCTGCTGAAACCTTTGTTACGGGCAGCACCATTAGCACTTACAAAGTGTTTATGCGTGCCACCAACCATTGTGGCAGCGATACGGTTTCAACCACGGTAACGGTTTATCCTAAGCCTGTTGCGGGCTTCATCACCCAAGATAATTGCTACGGTTTTGTGAGCAACTTTACCGATACTTCTAAAGTAGGAGTGGGAAGCATCACTACACGCAATTGGGCGTTTGGCGATGGTAACAGCTCATCGGCACAAAATGCAACGCATACCTACTTTACACACGGTACTTATAATGTTACCCAAATTGTGGTAACGGATAGGGGTTGTCGAGATACCACAACCAAACCGATTGTTATCCATCCTAAACCTGTTGCTAACTTTGGTGTTAATGCAGCTTGTTTCCGCGATAGTTCATCATTTATAGATTCATCAACAGTTGCATTGGGCACACTTACCAATTGGGTATGGACGTTTGGTGACGGCAACGGTTCGAACCTGCGCAATCCTAAAAACTTGTATGCAGCTAATGGCAACTACAATGCAAAACTGATTGTAACCTCAAACCAAGGTTGCCGCGACAGTATTATCAAACCTGTAACAGTACATCCGTTGCCTATTATGGCCTTTACGGGTGATACGGTAGAGTGTTTCGGTCGTACGGTGTATTATTCAAATACGTCAACGGGTGTAGCTTCTTATGTTTGGAATTATGGCGATGGCAATACCTCAACAGGGCCTGTGGGTAGCAATACATTTGCAAACCCCGGTTATTACCGTGTGGTGTTGGTAGGTCGCACTGTATATGGTTGTGAAGATTCTACCGCATTGGTAGTTCGCATTATCAGCCCGCCTGCCCCTGCATTTACGTTGTTGCCTGATACCGGTTGTGCCCCGCTGAATGTGAACTTTGTGAACAACAGTGTAGGCATACACACCACTTATAATTGGAACTTGGGTAACGGCACTACCAGTACCTTGTTTACTCCGCCAACGGCCACCTATACCCAAAGCCGCACCATAGATTCGCTGTATTTTGTTACGCTAAATGCTACTAATATATGCGGTACACGTTCGGTAACAGATACTATTACGGTATTCCCTAAACCGGTGGCTAATTTTACCATCAACCAAACCGCAGGTTGTAGCCCCGCGGTGTTTACGGTTACCAATGCAACTACTGCTTTCCCGCAAACTTTCTTCTGGGATTTTGGCAACGGTAATACCAGCACCGCTCAGAATCCACCTGCCGAAACCTTTGTTACGGGTAGTACCATCAGTACTTATAAGGTGTTTATGCGCGCCACTAACCATTGCGGCAGCGATACCATTTCTACAACGGTAACGGTGTATCCTAAACCTGTTGCAGGATTTAGCACCCAAGATAACTGCTACGGTTTTGCAAGCAACTTTACCGATACTTCAAAAGTTGGAGTAGGTAGTATCACGGCGCGCAACTGGGCATTTGGGGATGGCAACGGTTCATCAACACAAAATCCTGCACATACGTATTTTAATTTTGGCACTTATAACGTTACGCAGATTGTAGTGACGGATAGGGGTTGCCGCGATACCATTGCCAAACCTATTGTTATCCATCCCAAGCCAGTGGCTAACTTTGGTGTAACTACTGCTTGCTTCCGCGACAGTTCACGTTTCACCGATTCGTCAACAGTGGCATTGGGTACATTAACCAACTGGGTATGGACGTTTGGAGATGGTAATGGCTCCACTTCGCAGCATCCCCGCAACTTGTATTCGTCTAACGGAAATTATACTTCTAAACTGATAGTAACCTCTGACAGGGGTTGCCGTGATAGTGTTATTAAACCTGTTACTGTGCATCCATTGCCAATAGTTGCCTTTAGTGGTGATACGTTAGAGTGTATTAACCGCGATGTATTCTATAACAACAGTACGGTGGGCGCATCTACCTACGTTTGGAACTACGGCGACGGTAAAACATCTACAGGTTCGGTAGGGCGCAATAATTACACTACTCCCGGCTATTACCGTGTAGTATTAGTGGCAAGAACGGTGTATGGTTGCGAAGATTCAGCTGCCATGATTGTGCACATCATAGGCCCGCCAAACCCTGCATTGGTTACCTTGCCTGATACAGGCTGTGCTCCGTTGCAAGTGAACTTTGTAAACAACAGTACGGGTGAGTTTACCAGCTACGATTGGGATTTTGGAAACGGTACTACCAGCACCCAATTTACCCCACCCCCTGTTACCTATCCGCAGAGCTTGTTGGCTGATACAGCTTACACCGTTGCTTTGCGTGCTACCAATATTTGTGCTACCCGTTTGGTTACTCGCCTTGTGCGTGTATTCCCCAAACCGCTGGCAAACTTTGGTACAGATGTAAACAACGGGTGTACACCTAAAACATTTACCATAACCAATACCAGTACGGCATTCCCCGACAGGTATTATTGGGATTTCGGCGACGGTGATACCAGTACGGCACAAAACCCGCCACCACACACCTATACTACTGATTCGGTAATACGTACATTCACGATAAGACTGCGTGTTGAGAATAAGTGCGGATTTGATACTGTATCACGCCGTGTAACTGTACAACCTAAAAATGCCCGTTCATTCTTTGGTATTGATAGTTTGGTGGGTTGCGTACCGCATACCATTCAAGTAACCGATTTCTCGGTAGGTGCAACCAGTTTAAGTTACGATTTCGGTGATGGTAATACATCGGCTAACCGTAATCCTTCGCATACCTTTAATACACCCGGTACATACATTGTAAGACAGTTTATTGCAAATAATTGTACCCAAGATACCAGCCAATTAACCGTTACTGTTTTGCCTCCGCCTGCGGTTTCATTTACCAAAGTGCCTTCTACCCAGTGTAAGGGGCAGGGCATACAGTTCCAAAGCCAAGCCACTAACATATCAGGTTTCCGTTGGGATTTTGGCAACGGTGATACATCGGTATTGAACAACCCTGTGTACAGTTACCCCAATTCGGGTACCTATACCGTGCGATTGTTTGTTGTATCGGCGATTAACGGCTGCACCAACCAGTTCCAGGATACAATTACCATTCATGCTCCACCGGTGCCCGTATTAACGGCTGACAGCACACAAGGCTGCCCGCCACATAGGGTAAACTTTAGCGATGGCAGCGCGGGTTCAGTATTTGTAACGTGGAAGTTTGGCGATGGCAACGGCTCGTCGGTAATTAACCCAACTCATACCTATACTACAACAGGGGTTTATACGGCACGCATGATTGTGCGTAACGCAAGAGGTTGCGAAGATTCTACCGACCGCTTGATACAGGTGCATCCTGTCCCTGTGGCTGCGTTTACACAAACCAGCACCTTCTGCGATGTGCCTTCGGTGGTCAACTTTACCAATGGCTCAACAGGAGCAACAGGCTATTTCTGGGATTTTGGAAATACCCTTACCTCAGCAAATACCAACCCGTCGGTAACGTATACCAATTTTGGTACTTATACCACCGTTCTTAGGGCAAACAACCAGTTTGGCTGTCAAGATACTGCCAGTGCCGTGTTTGAAGTATTCCGCAGACCTATTCCCACAGCCAGCCTTGATACAGCTGACGGGTGTCCGCCAGTGGAGGTGAATTTTAGTTCAAACTCACAATTTGCCACTACCTATTTGTGGGATTTTGGCGATGGTAATACATCTACCCAACAAAACCCGGCACATACTTATACCACAGCAGGTACATTCCCTGTGAAGCTGAAAGTAACCAGTGGAGGTGCTTGTTCTGATTCAGTATTTGTAGGTACGGGGGTAACTGTTTATCCGGTTCCTTCGGCGGCGTTTACCTATACTTTTGCCAACAGTAACTCACCCAACTACGGAGAAGCAACCTTTATAGACCAATCGGTAAATGCCAATACTTATTTGTGGGATTTTGGCGACGGTAATACCAGCACACAGCCCAGTCCTACACACAGGTACACGTTTACAGGTAATTATTTAATTACACAATACATTACCACTATTGACGGTTGCCGCGATACCGCACAAACCTTTATTGAGTTACCATTCTTTAAAGGATTGTTTGTGCCCAATGCCTTCACTCCGGGTGCGGGTGGGCCCGATGTTCGCACGTTCTTACCGGTAGGTATATCATTAAAAACATACCGGTTGGGTATTTACGATGCATGGGGTAAATTGCTGTGGGAAACCACTGATTTGATTGATACTAAGCCTGCTGTGGGCTGGGATGGATTTACCGATGGAGCACCCTGTCCGCAGGATGTGTATGTGTGGAAGGCAGAAGCAGAATTTTTGGATGGTTCAATTTGGCCCGGTCAAAAAGGCCCTAACGGTAAGTACCATAGGGAGGGTACAGTAACGCTGATACGTTGATTAATAAGGTGAAAAGGTTTTATATACTGTTTATAGGAGTATTACTTGGGGGATTTGCTTACGGGCAAGACCCTGCGTTTTCGCAGATATTTAATAATCGCGTTTACTTGAACCCTGCCTTTGTTGGTGTGGATGAAGGGCATCGCGTGGCACTTACCCACCGTAATATGTGGCGTACCTTGCCCCGTCATTATGTAACCACTACGGCTACTTATGATTTTAAGCCTTGTGCGTTTCCGCGTATTGGGTTGGGTTTGGTTGCTATGAGTAATACCGAGGGTGATGGCAGGCTTAAATCTACTGAGGGCGGCTTTGTGTTTGCTGTACACAACCCGTTTAGTTTTTCACGCAGGCGTAAAGATCATACTGCGGGGGCTATTAGTTTTGCCCTGCAAACCACATTCATCAGCCGAAGTATTGATTGGGATAAGTTGGTGTTTGGCGACCAGCTTGACCCTGTAATGGGGGTTGTTTTACCTAAATCGGCACAGGTGAACCCTGATATTAAGCCTGTAAATAATGTTGATTTTGCCGCAGGATTTTTGTGGCGCCAACGTTTATACATTAGCAAACGCATGGATATGAGTATGCACTTGGGTGCGGCCATACACCATATTTTTAAGCCGCAGGAAGGACTTTTGGTAAATGGGATTATGCCTAAAAAACTAACTGTACACGGCGGCGTTTTAATCCCGTTGAGTAAGTATAACTACATTATTCCCGGGTTCCGTTATTTGGGGCAAAACTTGCAGTTGAGCAATCACAAGGTGTTTGATATCAATGCTATGTATCTTAACCGTAAGGTGTTTGGCGGCGCATCGTACCGTATAAATCCCGTTAACTACTATTTCAAACAAACCGATGCGGTAGTGTTTTTTGCGGGGTATGAGTTTGACTTGTCAAAAGAAACCTCATTACGGATGACTTATAGCTTTGATACGAACTTTAAAGGGGTATCTAGCGGTAATTTCTTCACCCACGAGATAAACATCATTCTCTTCAATTTAAGCAAATGCAGAAACGACCTTGCAGGGCTCAACAAAAACATTTGCGATTACCAAGGCAAGGGCGTTCCTAAAATATTCTAAACGGTTTATTTCTTAACGGCTTCCAGTGAAATCTGCTGGAAAGGCTCGCCCATATTGTTATAGGTGCGTGTTATCAGTTCCATAGCAGTTATTTCAAGTCCGTGTTTATTGTACAATGTAGTAAGGTGTTCAGGGGTTTCAAACCTAAAGGGGTAGTAATTCCCGTGGTATGGGGCAGTTTCTCTGTAAATACCTGTAATTGTATAATCGTCAATCTTTTCAGCAGGCGCATAGTTAGTGAATGCTTCTGATGTTGCTGATGGGGTATAGCTGAATACTTTTCCGCCGGTTTTCAATACTCTGGACACATGTGCAAGAAAGTTTTCAAAATCAGCAACGGCTAGGCAATTGCTTGAGAAAACATCTACAACCGCATCAAAATAGTTGGCTTCGTAGGGCATTTCAGTCATTGAGCCAACGGTAAGTTTAGCAGATGAACCCCATTTGTCCAGCATTTGTTTGCCCAATTCAATAGATGCAGCACTCAAATCAATTCCGTATGCGGCAAAGTTTTCCTTGCCAATCATCCACAAATTACTGCATGAGCCGCAACCAGCTTCAAGAATTTTTATGTTTTTACGTTCGTTAAATGGGATTTTAAAAAAATTACGTCCCATAAAGCGCAGCAGTTCTTCGTTAGGGTATAAGCGTTGTGCCTTAAAACCAGCTTGCGTGTATGATTTCTCATACCATTGTTGTGTACTCGAAATTGTATTTTCCATGTTTAAAAAGTAGCTGTAAATATGGTATGGGTGCGCATAAACTTTGTAAACCCGGTTTTAAAATAAAAAATATTTGCCTCTTTAGCATCAGTGTTGTTAAGAGGCAAATTCCCTAAATTAAACTCTTTTAGCCCGATATCCTTTGCATGATACATGGTTTGCAACAAATTGTTGTGAGCCAATCCTACATCAGCGGCCATCAATTCGCGGTCATATACACCTACACAATAATACGCAGTTTTTTTGCCATGCGTTACCAGTGTACCCGACGCCAATTTATTATTATAGTAGCCCAACATTAAGTAGGCTTGATTATTCAGTAACGATTCGTATTGCAGTTCCCACGTTTTGTCGCTGCGCGTAATACGGCCTGATACATGGCGGTGGAAATCCCTGAAGCTCATAAACTTTTCATAGCTGGGGTTGTCATGCGAAACAACCTCAGTAATCATGTTTTTTTCACTCCAATTGATAAGCGATTTATAGCTTTTTCGTACGCTTGATTTAATGATTTCTTTTGACTCAGTAAGGTCTAAGTAGGCCTCAAACCTCAAATCTGTTTGAGTTAGCTTGCTAAAAAAGGTAGACAGTAAATGGGTATTGTTGCTAAATAAAATGGACGTGTAGTTATTTTTTTTGGCAATTTCTTTTAGCGTACTAAAAAGTAGCGATAAAGCCCTTGCCTCCTTATCACGATTTTCAAAAACGGAGCTAATTATGGTTACCGGTTCGTTAAAAAAAGAAAATAGAGTTCCTATTGAGTAAGAAATAAGTGAGACAATGGGTTCATCGCCTTCAAATATTATTACTGAAGTGTTCTTATAATCGCCTTCTCCACCGCAATACTCTTTTTTGTATTCAATATTCAGCGGTAAGTAATCATAGGTACTGGAAATGTAGTCCCTAAATAATGTCGAATTATAAAAAGCATCAAGTTCCTGCGGCGTACAAGCCTCAAGCAGCCGGGCCTTCATTCGTAGTTATAATTATTTATTACTTCAGTCAATACTTATGGTAGCTATGCCTAAATACAATCTTTTAACGGGTAGCGCACTAATAATCATAGTCGGTTTATAGTTATTTATATAGTTAATTTATAATAAACGTCAGCGTCAAGTCAAAACAACCCACCCCAAACCTTATCTCCGGCTGGTTATTACCATACAACGTAATTCAGGCAAAAGAATATTGCGGTGCTGCAGTCTGAAAAATGCAACAAACAAATGCTTTGTTAAGGGGAGTTATTTAAAGATCAATGGAATACTGCCAAAATATAAACCATCATTTACAAAGGCCTCATTAGTATTGTTTAGCGCACTGCAAAATAATGCTAAGAGCCTGCCTAATACGAAAGAGTAACTTTTCTACTTGAACTGATTCAAATATATATGAATTTTATATTCTGGCAACCGATGTGCACAATATTTAATGCACAACTGCGTTGCCTTGTATTGTTAGCAAGAACAAAATAATGTTGATAGCCAAATGCTTGGCTTACAGGAAAATGGAGAGAATTAAGCAGCTTTTAGGTTTAGCTTCTCAAGTTTAGCTTTGGCGTATTCTAAATCAACTGTAATTTCTTTCAGTTTTTTAGATGGGGCATCGTACATCCAATCCAGCATAATTGCTTCACAAATTGAACGTAAGCCACGAGCGCCTACTTTGTAATCGTAAGCCTTGTCAACAATATAATCGATTACCTCTGGTTCAAAAATCAAGCTGGCACCTTCAATTTCAAACAGTTTTTCATATTGTTTTACCAAAGCATTCTTAGGCTCCAACAAAATACGTTTCAATGCTGGCTTGTCTAACGGATTTAAGAACGTTAGTACGGG
Organism: Bacteroidota bacterium; assembly: GCA_008933805.1. NCBI lineage: Bacteria > Pseudomonadati > Bacteroidota > Bacteroidota bacterium. The sequence goes on along the minus strand of WBUH01000013.1, from coordinate 37,841 downwards.
CAAGCGGCCAATGATTTCAGGAATAAGACCGTAGCTTTTTAAATCAGCTGGCGCAACGTATTTAAGCAGGTTATTTTGGTCGTTTTCAGCCTCATCACCTTTTGACTTAAACCCGATTGCCTGTGTATCAATACGGCGGCTGATGATGGATTGTATGCCTTCAAAAGCACCTCCGCAAATAAATAAAATGTTGCTGGTATCTACCTGCAAAAACTTTTGTTCAGGGTGCTTACGTCCACCTTGTGGGGGTATGTTGGCTACAGTGCCTTCAAGCAACTTTAATAAACCTTGTTGCACACCTTCACCGCTCACATCACGAGTGATGGAAGGGTTGTCGCCTTTGCGGCTTATTTTATCAATTTCATCAATGTATATAATACCGCGTTGTGCAGCTTCTACATTATAATCGGCAGCTTGTAACAAGCGCGATATAGTGCTTTCTACATCTTCTCCCACATAACCGGCTTCGGTAAATACCGTAGCGTCAGCTATGCAGAAAGGAACGTCAAGCACTTTGGCAAGGGTGCGGGCAAGCAAGGTTTTACCTGTACCTGTTTCACCTACCAACAATATATTTGATTTTTCAAGCTCAACACCGTTGTCATTAACCTTGCTGTTAATGCGTTTGTAGTGGTTATACACCGCTACCGACAGTACTTTCTTGGCTTCGTCTTGTCCGATAACGTATTCGTCAAGGTGTTGCTTTATTTCAGCAGGAGTAAGAAGGCTTTTAGATGTTTTGCTAAATGCGCTCTTTTCCTTTTTATCCTTTTTCTCTTCAGTTTTGGGAGTAAAGCCCAGTTGTTGCTCTACAATGCTTCCGGCTTCAACAATACAGGCATCACAAATTTGTGCTTCCTGGCCAGAGACTAGTAGGGCGGCTTCGCTTGCCGGGCGACCGCAAAATGAACAGTAGGTGGTATCTTTTTTGTTTTTCAAGAAGTGTGACTTTAGTGAGCTTTACTGCAAAAGCAGTTCCTAAATGTGGGTAGTTGTAAAAGCTCCGTTTTCAACTACAAATTTAATATGAATTTATGGTATTTGAGCCAGTATTACAACAACAAAAAAGGCAGGTGGTTTTCCTGCCTTTTTTGAGTTATAACGGGAGAATTATTATTTGTTAACGAGTACCTCGTCAATCATACCGTATTCTTTGGCTTCATCGGCCTTCATCCAGTAATCACGGTCGCCGTCGGCTTCAACTTTTTCAACGGTTTGGCCCGAGTGGCGTGAAATGATTTCGTACAATTCACCTTTTAGTTTCCTATAAAGGTTTGCAGTTATTTCAATATCACTTTGCTGACCTTGTGCACCACCGTGAGGTTGGTGAATCATTACTCTGCTATGGCGTAACGCACTACGCTTGCCAGCTGCTCCGGCACATAGTAATACAGCACCAAAGCTGGCTGCCATGCCTGTGCAAATAGTAGCAACATCGGGTTTAATAAATTGCATAGTGTCGTAAATGCCTAAACCTGCAAATACTGAGCCTCCGGGGCTGTTGATGTACATTTGTATATCGCGTTTTGGGTCCATAGACTCAAGGAACAGAAATTGGGCTACAATAATGTTTGCAATTTCATCATCCACTTCAGTACCCAAAAACACAATTCTATCAGCCATCAAGCGAGAGAAAACGTCAATCTCACGGAAGTTTACAGGACGTTCCTCAATCACCGTGCGCGTCATGTTCTGTATAGAACTAGTGAAGCGGTGAGTGCTTAAGCTGCTTATGCCCAAATGCTTGGTAGCATACTTATTAAATTCTTTGCCAAGATCCATAGTTTTAATGTTTAGATAAATTAATTGTTTAGCGTTTGCGGGTAAGCACCTCGTCAATCATACCATATTGTTTTGCTTCGCCTGCAATCATCCAGTAATCGCGGTCAGCATCTTTTTCAACCTTATCAAAGGGTTGTCCACTGTGGTTGGCAATAATATCGTACAGCTCTTTTTTCAATTTTTTAATCTCGCGGGCAGTAATCTCAATATCGCTCTCTTGGCCTTGTGCACCGCCCATTGGTTGGTGTATCATCACACGGCTGTGTTCCAATCCGCTGCGTTTGCCTGCTGCGCCTGCGCACAACAATACAGCGCCCATGCTGGCCGCCATACCTGTACAAATAGTGGCTACATCAGGTTTTATAAACTGCATTGTATCATAAATGCCTAATCCTGCGTATACCGAACCGCCCGGGCTGTTCACGTACATTTGTATGTCGCGTTTCGCATCCATAGATTCCAAAAACAGGAATTGGGCGATAATTATGTTTGCTATATAATCGTCGATACCAGTTCCCAAAAACACAATCCTATCGGCCATCAAACGTGAGAAAACGTCAATCTCGCGAAAGTTTACAGGACGTTCTTCAATTACTGTTCGGGTCATGTTTTCAACCGAATTTATATACTTGTCGGTATGCAAACTGTTGATGCCCCTATGTTTGGTGGCATACTTGCGGAACTCTTTACCAAAATCCATATTATTATTTTTAAGGGTGATTTTTCAAAGTGTAATCAACAAAAAAAAAACCAACTGTGCAAAACGGTAAAATTGGCAGGCTGGTTTCTATTAATCGACACTTATTGGCGATGAATTGCTGCAAATGGCAGAGCAATGTAACAAACCTGAATTCAAAAAAAATTCGTATATTTATGATATACCAATACCTGAAAAACGTATGAGAAATATAGTAGCAGCATTTGCGGTATTGTGTTTAAGCCTTGGGCTGAAAGCACAAAAGGGATTCTATTACGGCGGCTTGTTCGGTATAGGGCAGGCATCTTTTAACAGTTCATCGTTGGCAAATCAATCTAATCTCCTAATGATAGGAGGAGGAGTGGCCGGCACTTATCAGTTTACCAATTATTTTGGACTAACGGTAAATGGTTTGGTGGTTTCAAAAGGAACCAGTGCTACCGGAACTTTGCAAGGCAACATTTTTAATCCTGATGAGGATTATGAAGAAACATACCGCTTACTGTATGCAGAAGTGCCTGTGATGGCAAAACTGCGTTACGGGGCTAAAGGATTTTACGGTAAGATTTTTGGCGGCCCCAGTTTTAACTTTAACCTGAGTGGTGCTTATGATATTGATTATAAAAACAGCACTAACAAGGATATGAGCGGACAAAAGATAAATGGCTTGAAGGTGATGGAAACCGCTTTGGTATATGGTGCTGGTGTTGAGGTAGAAACCTCAGCCGCGGGTTTGTACTCGTTAGAGTTTCGCATGAGCCAAGGCTTAAGCAGTATTGCTAAAACGGTAATGGGTAGCAATGATATTAAAAACGAATACTTTTCTATTTGTTTAGGCTGGAGTCTGAACTAAATACTAAACGGCAGCGGGGTAGTAATGCGATAGTATTTCTATCCCAATGCCTATAATCAGGTTTATCAGCAGGATATTGCGTAAACTGAAGATGAATTTATCTGATATGTTTTCAGGTAATCGGGTCACAATTTTTTCAACCAAATTATCTATAGCGGCAGTTTTTTCTTCGTCGGTACCTTGTTTATTTACCTGTATCAGTTGCTCCCATTCGGTTTTGTAGCCTGATAGTTTTACGATAAAACGTACCAACCTCAACTCGCCTGAACTTGCGGCAATGGATGAGCCTTTGTCTGTAACTAACAAGCCTAATTTGCTGTGGGCTACTTTGCCTAATATTCCGGTAAGAAATCCTTGGTTTTTTTCGATAGCCTTACTAATGGCCAGACCCATACCGCTTAGGTAACCTAAGTAAAAGTAAATTGCCGGGAAAGCAGCAAACAATAACACTACCATTAGTGCTGAAAGGGCAATGTGCCAGCCGCCGGTTTCGAACAGTTTAATGTACCAGCCTACTTTTATTACGCCGTATATCCAATTGACGGCTAAACCAACTACGGCAAATTTTATTACTGAAAGTATTGACCAGCCTGCTATGCGGGCATAGTCTTTTATGTCTCCTGTTTGCATATTGAGGACGAAAGATACAAAAAGCCTGCTTACAAAAGTAAGCAGGCCAGCAAATAAGGCAGCAAGCCAATAAGGTTGCTACGTTATACCATAGGTTTATTATGGTTTTAGCAGAATTATGCAAACCTATGGTGCGGCAAAACGATATACTATTACCAAGTAATAAGTGGGCAGTTATGGCAATAAGTGGACGATACTGCCGATAATCGGCGGGGATAGAAATAAAAAAAGCAGGCCATCGGCCTGCTTTTAAGAAAACTCAATATTTACTTAATGATTCTTTTCTGAACTAAAGTATCGTCGGGTGTACGTATTTCTAACAAATAGATACCTTTATTTAGGTTGTTTGTTTCAATTTTATTGCCGATTGCTGTGATTAACTCTTTACCTGTTAAATCTTTTATACAAAGTTGTTTTACGCTTTGTTCAGTAATTACAATTATTTCATCGACAAACGGATTAGGATAAATTAAAACATCATTAACTATGTTGTTATATGTTTCACTCATTTTACCTTCATTTAGTTCGTTAGTTTCTAATTCCGTTCTTTGTGATGGCTGCCAAGGCTCGCATTCGCAACAAACAGTTGTAGGAAATGTATAAAAGAGTGTTGGGCAGTTTGGGTTATTAAGGTCACAGGGTTGAATTTCAATTTCAAAGTCCATAGTTCTACAACGTATTCCTACAATGCCTTGCCCCAAGGGAATATCACAAAATCCATCATCAGGAATGAAGAACTGAAGTTGATTGTTTCCAGTATACTGTACCTGTGAAACTGTGTTTGAAGAAGGATTTCTTATGGATACAGCAGGATTAATGCATAGTCCGTCTAAATTGGGATTAAAATTATAAAGGCGTGATGTGTTAAATGTGAAACATCCCGTTCCGTCGGCAGGGCTGAAAGTAGGAGTAAAAGAAACTGTACTTATTATCATAGGGTCAATTTCCCCTCCCGGGCCACCAGGGTTTACATACTCGGGAGGAACTACAATAGAAAACGTTTTGTCATATTGTAATAAGTAATCAACACCATAAGGTATGATGAAAGGGTTTGAAACAGCTTGACCATTTACAATTTCATACGCAAAAAAGTATGTAGTTGCGTTAGCAGGAATAGTAGTTATTTTGATGGCACTTCCGTTGAGAAATTTAAAAGGGGTTATTCGGTTGCCAGAGTTGGTTACTTGCTGATAGCAGCTTGATATATAGATGTTTGGAGGTAAGTTGGCTAATATTTGTGTAGACAGCCCTAAAAAGAAGTAAATCAAAAATGTTGCTTTCGTAATTAATAGTATTAGATTTTTCATAATTAGATACTTTTACACTAAGTAACTAAGGTTTTTGCGCAACTAAATATTCAATTTCATAAGTGGGGTTGATTTCACAATAAGTGGGCGATTTGATTTTATATGTGAAAAGGGGCGGTATCAATTTTTGATGCCGCCCCTTTTGATAATATTAGGTGTTTTTAATTTGAAGCCTGCATAACGGATTAACCGTTGGCTTGTTTGCGGATGATGTTTAGGGCACCACCGGCTTTAAACCACTCAATTTGTTGGTCGTTGTAGGTGTGGTTTACGGTAATTTCATCCACACTGCCGTCGGCGTGTTTCAATACCACTGTTAATGGTTTGCCGGGGCTAAATGTAGTAAGACCTACGATATCAATTTTATCGTTTTCCTGAATTTTTTCGTAATCCTCTTTGTTGGCAAAGGTAAGTGCCAACATACCTTGTTTTTTAAGGTTGGTTTCGTGGATACGGGCAAATGATTTTACCAATATTACGCGAACACCCAAGTGACGAGGCTCCATTGCGGCGTGCTCACGTGATGAACCTTCACCGTAGTTTTCGTCGCCCACCACTATGCTGCCAATTCCTGCGGCTTTGTATGCACGCTGGGTAGCAGGCACAGGGCCGTATTCACCGGTAAGTTGGTTTTTAACGTTATCAGCACTGTCATTAAAGTAGTTGATAGCACCAATCAACATATTGTTTGAAATGTTATCTAAGTGTCCGCGGAATTTTAACCAAGGACCTGCCATACTGATGTGGTCGGTGGTACACTTGCCTTTTGCTTTAATCAACAGGTAAAGGTCTTTTAAGTCAGTACCTTCCCATGCAGCAAACGGGTCAAGCAATTGTAAACGGTTGCTCGCAGGGTCAACAATTACTTTCACACTGCTACCGTCAGCGGCAGGTGCTTGGTAACCAGCATCCTCAACATCAAAACCTTTAGCGGGTAATTCAATACCTTTAGGTTCATCCAACTTCACTTGCTCACCTTTTTCGTTGGTAAGAGTATCGGTAATTGGGTTAAAGGTAAGGTCGCCGGCAATAGCAAACGCAGTTACAATTTCAGGTGAAGCTACAAATGCGTGAGTATTTGGGTTACCGTCGTTACGTTTTGCAAAGTTGCGGTTAAACGAGGTAATGATTGAGTTTTTACGGTTAGGGTCGCTGGTGTGGCGTGCCCATTGGCCAATACAAGGGCCACAGGCGTTTGCCAACACAACACCACCCATTTGGTCAAAAGTGTTCAAATACCCGTCGCGTTCAACGGTGTAGCGCACCATTTCAGAACCGGGGGTAATAGTAAACTCAGCTTTTGTTTTAAGGTTTTTATCAATGGCTTGTTGGGCAACTGATGCTGCACGGGTAATATCTTCGTACGAAGAGTTGGTGCAACTGCCTATCAAACCTACCTCAAGGGTAGCGGGCCAGTTGTTTTCTTTAACGGCAGCCGCAAATTTGCTAAGCGGCCAAGCCAAATCAGGAGTAAAGGGGCCATTTACATGAGGCTCTAACTCGCTAAGATTAATTTCTATTACTTGATCAAAGTATTTCTCAGGATTTGCATATACCTCAGCATCACCGGTAAGGTGTTCGGCAATCGCATCGGCAAGGTCGGCAACTTCGGCACGGGCTGTACCGCGCAGGTAATCGCCCATTGCTTTATCGTAACCGAATATTGAAGTGGTAGCACCAATTTCAGCGCCCATGTTACAAATAGTGCCTTTACCGGTACAAGATATGTTTGAAGCACCTTCGCCAAAATATTCTACTATGGCACCTGTGCCGCCTTTTACGGTAAGTATGCCTGCTACCTTCAAAATAACGTCTTTGGCACTGGTCCAGCCGCTCATTTTTCCGGTAAGTTTCACACCTATTAATTTAGGGAATTTAAGCTCCCAAGGTAAGCCAGCCATAACGTCGCAAGCATCAGCACCACCCACACCAATGGCAACCATACCCAAACCACCTGCGTTTACAGTGTGGCTATCGGTACCAATCATCATTGCGCCCGGGAAAGCGTAGTTTTCAAGTACTACTTGGTGGATAATACCGGCACCGGGTTTCCAAAAACCGATACCATACTTGTTTGATACAGAAGAAAGGAAATCGTACACCTCTTTGTTAGTGTCGATAGCAGTTTGCAAATCTTCAATAGCTCCTGTTTTTGCTTGAATCAAGTGGTCACAGTGAACGGTAGAAGGAACCGCCACCTTATCGCGGCCTGCTTGCATAAATTGTAGCAATGCCATCTGTGCGGTAGCATCTTGCATAGCTACACGGTCAGGAGCAAAATCTACATACGATTTTCCACGCTCGTAAGCAGTGGTAGCAGCACCGTCCCAAAGGTGCGAGTACAGTATTTTTTCTGTAAGGGTAAGTGGCCTTCCCAAAGCACTGCGCGCAGCACTAATCTTTTCAGGCATTTGGGCATAGGTTTTCTTTATCAGGTCGAGGTCGAATACCATAATTATAAGGTTTTTAGAAGCCGCAAAAATAAACTAAAGTAAGGATAAATGCTTTTTACACTTTACTTTATACTAATTCTAAACAAGTGGTGTATGCAAATGGTTTTGAGGTAAGTATATAAGCACGCATATTATCCAATATCCAACACGCGCACAGGTTCGCTCATCCTTTTTTGTAATAAGGTTAAGAGTGAAGTTAGCTATTCAAACGCTCAAATTATCCTCTGTTGTAATTTGAGGGAATGGCGGCTAGGGAATAGAAAATAAGAAGGGGTTGTTTTCCCTTCGTTAGGTGTATTTTTGGAATACACGCCACCAGCGGTCTGGCATCTCATTGTTGCAGGCTACTTGGTAATCGGCATAGCTGCAAGGCACCACAATTGGGAAGGTGTTTTCTTTGTGGTTTTTGGGGTGCGGTATTTCCATCCACCAGCGGGCAGTGGTTTTACTTTTGTAAAAAACAATCTCGTGTTGGCCTTCGTTAAGGGCGGTACGGTATTGCAAAAACTTCTCCTGTTCTTTCACAGGGTCTTCGTCTTTGCGCAGCGATACTCCTTCGGCAAAGTACCAAATCATTTGGGCGATTAGTTGTGCCGAGCTTACTTGTGAAGTAGGTAAACCGTAAAAACCAATGCTTTGCAAACGCGGGCTAATGCCAGCATAGCGGGCAATTTGGCAAGCTTCTTCAGCACTGATACCGTTTGGCGTTGAGCCGGGGCTGCCCAATGCATCGGCATATTTCACACAGGCCAAATCAAACACACATACTTTTGAGTTGCGCAGGCTGGGTTCAGTAATATCCGGGTTTCCACGCAATACACCCAAGCGCACGGTATCAAAGTACATTTTTTCAAACGCCATCAGTGCTTCTTCATCGCACAAATAGGTTTGGTAGCCCATGTGGTTAAGATTGAAAAGATGATTAGGTTCATGCGATACGATGCGGTATACCAAGTCCTCTTCGTTAATGGATACTTTGTTATCAAAAACAGTTACCTCGGTAAACTTGGTAAGGTTATCAAAGCCTGCATATTGACCAACACCTGCTAATTGGTGGTTGCCCAATATTACCGATACTACATTTTGCGTGGCTAGTTCGTTCACCACTGTCCTAACTGCATACAATGTATCATCAGCCGATTCGCCCGGAATAATATTGCCTAAATCAACAATACTCAGTCCCGGAAACTTAAAGTACAAGCTATATAGTTCGTTTCGCTGTTCGGTGAATGCTGTTTCGGCATTTTGTTGTGCCGGTCCGCCCAAACGGGCATCGTACACCCCAAACAGTGCTATTTTAAAGCCTGAGGTGTCGGGAAATTTATCTTTGTGCTGAACAATATTTCCAGAAAACCGACGACGGTCGTCGGGCACATCTACCTTTACCGGATAAAAAAACTTTTCAATCATAAAACTACCCCGACAAATAAACTTATTTATCGTTGAAAGTTACCCCACAGTTTATCAACTATTCAATAGTATGCTTGTTGGGTAGTTAAAACAGAAAAAAGTAAGTTTTTTAGTGTCTGAATGGGTTCGTCAACTAAGCAGATTTGCAGTGTTATACAGGCCTGCAATGATACAGTATCCCTTTAGTGCCCTGTTGGGTGAAAAATAAATACTCATTACCTCCGTCCTTAATTTTGAACAACTTTTTTATCTCATCCACCGATAGTCTGAAATTGCGTTTGGCCACATTGGCTTTTTGCAATCCGTGTTGTTTTATATAAGCAGCGATACCGCTTTTGGCAAAAGGGACAGCGTTGATAATACTAAACTGACGCCCCATAAAGTCTTCAATAGGGGTAGTGCCTGTGTAATAAGCCGTTTTCGGGTCGATGGTTCCTAAGCCAAGTTCAGCAGCGTACGATTGGTGCAGGCCTGCCTTTATAATAGCTGTATTTGGCTCAAAGAAACAGTCAGGAGGTGCCGTTTCAGGTAATGGGTTTTTGACCTGAGTTGTTGTGTATTCTTGCCACGCACTGCCGTTGTGGTTTACGGCCACTGTTTTTGCTATACCCGTAAACCCTTTTTCAGCGGTAATTAGTATTTCCTTTACCTCGTTTTTTACTGCAATTACCCGTACTTCACGCACATTGCCAAGCTGCAATACAGCCGTATTAATATCTAATAGGGGCGAGGCTTTTACTATCAGTGTTTGTGTTCGGTCCCATAATTTGGGCAGTAACGCAATAATATCAGGGGTTGATTGCTGCAAAGTAATTTTTCGCTCCCCTTTTTCATCCCTTCGGTCGGGGTCAGTATAAATGCAGTCAAAGGGTTCATCACTTTCATACAAATACTCTTCGGCAGTTTGGGTAATGCGTTTGACGTTTTTTATTGCAAGTTTTGGATAGTTGAAAGCAACAATTTGGTTTAATGCCTCGTCATTATCAATAGTAGTTAACTGTGCAAAGGTTTGGGACAAGGCCCACTCGTCAACTCCTAACCCACCACCCAAAATGAGCAATTTTTTACCCTTTATAAACGTTGATTTATAAAGAGCCACTAATTGCGAAGTGGATTGTTCATAGCTGCGTTGCGAAAGGGCGCAGCGGCTATCAACCCACAACGGTAACTTGTCGGCTGCTTTTTGGTATAGCTTAATCAGCTCTGCCAGTGCAGCAACATCACAAGGTATTTTGCCGCTGTATTGAAGAACAATTTGCGCCGGGTTTTTGTTAATCAGTTTATTTACATAAGGTTTACAATCCTCACTGCTTAGAAGTTCACATATTTTTTTGTAATTTTGCATAGAATTTGAGGATGCTAAAGATACACTGGAGTTTAAACATTAAATATATGAAGAAGGTACTTGTTATTTTGCTGGTAATTGCGGGTTTGGGTGTGTTGAGTTCTTGTCATAAAGACCAATGCCCATCGTACAAAATTAGCACTGTAGTAGGAAAATAATGCCCCTTAGTTGGAAAAACATTACCCAGCCTGATGAGTTGGAGTTAATCAGTACCCAAAGTCACAAGGTTCCTGTTGTTATCTTTAAGCACAGCACACGTTGCAATATTAGTGCTGTAGCTAAAAACCGGATGGATAGTAACGAAGCGGAGAAAGGTGAAGAGTATTACTACTTAGACTTATTAAGTTATAGAGATATCTCAGCGGCTATTGCCGAGCGGTTTAAAATAAACCATGAATCACCCCAATTATTATTGATTGTTGATGGCGAATGTGTGTATGAAGAATCGCACATGGGCATCAATTTTTCTGAGTTGCAAGAGCAAATCTCTTTGCACAAAAAATAAACTCTTTTTAAAGGCAACTTTACCGTTTTTCGCAGTATCTATTTTAATAGATTGAGACAGGTTACTGCCATATTGTTGCTTTTAGCCCTTGCGTTTCCGTTTACTATGCGTTTGGGTATAGTAGGAAATTATTTAATTAATAAAACCTATTATGCTACGGTGCTTTGTGAAAATAAAGACAACGCAGCGTTAGATTGCGAAGGCAGTTGCCGTTTGAACGAAGAGCTAAATGAGGTTGAAAAACCCACAACAAACGGTAAAGAAATGCCTTTGAGGCAGCAACTAAAAATCTCAGTATTCATACTAATCAATTGTTTTCAGGTAGCCGTTCCACCTTCAGATTGCACAGAATTGCATGATTTGGAGGCACCTCTTTCAGTCGCAACCTGTAATTCAGATTTCTTTCAGCCGCCCGAGGATGTAATGTATTCATAATCGCTATTAGCAGATGCCAATGCCGCACAGCATGTGCTACTACAATTAAGCCGGCAAAAAATTATACATTACATTCTATTACCGATGAAAAAATTATCAGGATTTGCAATCGCACTGGCGTTGCTAACATTTATAAGTTCTTGTAAGAAAGACGATAATAAAAATACCAACCCCGCTCCAACAGAGCAAAAGGGTGCTGTTACCGTTGAGTTTGACCATAAATTCGGCACGGCGGAGTTTGCATTAAATACGACGTTTACTACGCAATCGTCAGAGCAACTAACATTTACCAATGTAAGGTATTACATCACTAATTTTAAACTTCAAAAAACCGACGGTTCGTATTGGGTTGCTCCTGAAAGTTATTACTTGGTGGATGTGGCTAAAACCAACGGAACCTTGCTAACCATTGCCGATGTTCCTGCCGGTGATTACAAGGGCGTGAGCTATACAATAGGGGTAGATAGTATTCGTAACGTTTCGGGTGCGCAAACAGGTGCTTTAGACCCTGCTAACGGCATGTTTTGGAGCTGGAACTCAGGCTACATTTTTATGAAGTTTGAGGGTACTTCGCCACAGGCTTCCAACGGAAGTTTTTCATACCATGTGGGCGGCTTTTCAGGGGCTAATAATACCATACAACAAAACAGTCATGCGTTTGGCGCTACCAATTTGCAAGTAAAGAGCAGCGCTACCTCAAAAATTCATATGCTGGTAAATATGCAAAAACTATTTGACGGTGAGCACGAAACAATTAAAGTGGCTACCTTCAATATGATTCATGTGCCCGGAGCAAACGCAGTAAAAGTGGCTGAAAACTTTCACCACGCTATAGAGTTTGGTCACGTACACAACTAAAACACCTACTTTTTGTACTGTGCATTTGCGCAGTAATATAAAACGCACCCGTTTGCAACAGCAATTTGGGTGCGTTTTTGTTTGGATTAGCTGCTACGTTTATTGGTAAACAAACTCAACAGCTTGTTCAATTTCTGGGTTCAGGCTTTTGGCAACAGGGCAGGTAATGGCCGTGTGTTCTAAGATTGCCTTCTGCTTATCTGTATAGTTTTTACCTGTAAAAGTAATCACCACGTCAATTTTTATAATGCGTCGGGGGTCAGAAGCCATGTGTTTTTTCACTTCTATTTTTGTGCCGCTCATGTCAATTTCATGTGTATTGGCAGCAATACCCATCAGCGTTAACATGCAACTGCCAAGTGCGGCAGTTACCGTATCAGTAGGAGAAAAAGCCTCGCCTCTTCCGTGGTTGTCAACGGGTGCATCGGTAATAAAAGTTTTGCCCGAAGCAAGGTGTGTGGCTTCGGTTCTTAAATCGCCCAAGTATTTTATTTCAGCAGTAAACATTTTTGGCACTTTTTTCGTTATTTTTGAATGAAGAGTAGCCGTTCGGCACCCGTCAATTTTTTAACAAAGATAAATCAATGTGGTGGTATAGAGTTATAATCCGTGTCGTACTTTTTGGCGTGGCTGCTGTGTATTTACCACAACAAGGCTCAGCCCAGCTGATTACTGAGAATGAATACAATCGTGAGTTTTCTTTCGGGCTGATGGCACATCCCCGCGGTGTGGGACTTGATTTACGCTTTGGCCGTTACATTTCCGAAGGACGTGTTGAATACCTTGAAGCTGAATTTCTTTCGATAAGACACCCTAAAGAAATCCGTATTTTCAATACAGGCATCACCAATACAAGTCCATACACATACGGCAAAGCCAATTCAGCGTATATCGGTCGTTTTGGTTATGGCAACAAGTTCATGTTGTCAGAAAAAAAACTTAAGAATACAGCCTCAATCAGCTTCAATGTTGCAGTAGGGCCTGTGTTCTCTGTGCTAAAACCCGTTTACCTTGATTTGCTTGTAACCGATGTAAACAACAACAACTTTGTGGTAACTAAAAAAGTTACTGCCGATGCAGAAATAAATCAAGACGATGTGATTGGTAACTCGCCCTTCTCAAAAGGGTTCAACGAGCTCACGTTTAGGATGGGCGGCTTTGCTAAAGCAGGGTTTAACTTCGATTGGGGTGATTTTACTGATGAAATAAAAGCCATTGAAGTAGGCGTGTATGTGGATGCTTTTCCCAAACGTTTGCCTTTGATGCTGCATACCGAAAACAAATATTTCTTCCCTTCGTTTTATATTTGCGCAGTTTTTGGCAGCAAGTGGTAAACACTTGTTCTTCTTAAACCCAATCAAAAGGACTTTATTGTGATAGAACTTCCTATAGTTAGCGATACCCCCCGCACCAAAAAGCCTGAATGGCTGAAGGTGAAATTGCCCACAGGCGAAAATTACCGCAAAGTGCGCAAGCTGGTGGATGAAAACAAGCTGCATACCATTTGCGAAAGTGGCAATTGCCCGAATATGGGTGAGTGCTGGGGCGAGGGTACAGCTACGTTTATGATATTGGGCAATATATGCACCCGCAGTTGCTCGTTTTGTGCGGTAGCTACAGGCAGGCCGACTGAATACGACCTTGACGAACCCCGTCGTGTGGCGGATGCTATAAAATTGATGGGCGTTAAGCACGCTGTTATTACCTCGGTAAACCGTGATGAGTTGAAAGATTTGGGTGCAACTGTGTGGGCGGATACTATCCGTTTAGTAAAAGAAGAAAGCCCCGAAACTACGCTTGAAACCCTGATACCTGATTTTAAAGCCCGCTGGGAATTGCTTGAATTGGTGGCTAATGAACGCCCCGAAGTGATTTCGCACAATATGGAAACGGTGAAACGTTTGTACCGCAAAGTGCGCCCACAGGCTAAATACGAGCGCAGCCTTGAGCAAACCCGCCGTACCAAAGACTTAGGCATACGTACCAAAAGCGGTATAATGCTGGGCTTGGGCGAGACTGATGACGAGGTATTTGAAATTATGGACGACCTTGTAGCCCACGGATGTGATGTGCTAACGCTTGGCCAATACCTGCAACCTACTAAAATGCACTTGGATGTGGTGGAATTTGTTCACCCTGATAAGTTTGCATACTACAAAGAAGTGGGATTGAGCAAAGGTTTCAACTACGTTGAAAGCGGTCCGATGGTTCGCTCGTCATACCACTCTGAAAGACACGTATATCCTGTTTAATAGGGAGTTGTCCTAATACTTTACTTTTTACCAATGGGCAGGTTTGCTATCTTTACCATAATAAAACCCATTGATGGAATCTGTTAAATACTGGTATTTACGCAACCACACCATTTTTGATGCTCTTACTGACGACGACTATAAACAGTTAGAGTGGCTGGTGGCGTTTAAAACCTGTACCAAACACGAGTTTATTTATTTTCCCGAGGATGAAGTGCGCAAGGTGTATTTTGTGAAACGGGGCAATGTGAAACTGGGTTATTACGACGATGACGGCAATGAGATATTGCTGGACGTACTGAAAGAGAACGACATTTTCGGGCAGCTTGGTTTAGAAGAAAATAACAGCAGTCACGGCTTTGCAATGGCTATGGGCAATGATACGGTGTTGTGTAACTTTAATGTATCGGAGTTTGAAGCCATGCTTAAAACCCGCCCTACCTTGGCGGTTAATTACTCAAAACAGGTGGGTAAGCAACAAATGACGGTAAGCCGTCGCTATTCATCGCTGTTGTTTAAAGATGCCCGCACCCGATTGGTTCAGTTTTTTAAAGAATGGGCCGAGGAGGAAGCAAAAGGAATCACCCAAAACATAGTGCTTAAAAACTACCTCACCCAACAAGAAATTGCTGCCCTAAACGGCTTGGCACGGCAAACCACCGCACGCATTTTAGGCGAGCTAAAGGAGCAAAACCTTTTAGATGTGCGCCGCAGAGAGGTTTTAATCCCTTCGATAGAATTACTTAAATAATTTCATTGGTTTGTCACATAGCTGACAAACGGCTCTTAAATGAGCTTCTACCTTTGTGTTATAATTCAGTAACACTATGAAAACGGTATTGCTATTTCTGTTTACCGCAGGGCTGCTAGTAAACCCAATGCAAGACGAAGCTGCGCGTAAAAAGCACTTTAACCACAAGAGTAACCTTGCTATCGAGGGGTACGACCCTGTAAGCTATTTTTACGGTGCGCCCAAAAAAGGAACAAAGGACAAAAGCTACACGCACAAAGGCATTACTTATTACTTTGGGAATGGGGTGTATTTAGATTTGTTTAAAAAGAATCCTGAAAAATACGAGCCCCAATACGGCGGTTGGTGTGCATACGCAATGGGGAATGATGGCAGCAAGGTGGAGGTTGACCCTGAAACCTACAAATTGGTGGACGGTAAACTGTACCTGTTTTACAATGCCTATTTAACCAATACTAAAAAGAGCTGGGACAAAGACGAAAAGAACCTGAAAACCAAGGCTGATAACAATTGGACAGCAACACTAAAAAAATAAAGCTATGAATAAAACTACTGTAATTGTTTTGTGGGTTTGCCGTTTGGTAGCAGCTATAATTATGCTGCAAACCCTGTATTTTAAGTTTACTGCCGCACCTGAGTCGGTATATATATTCTCTACCCTTGGTATAGAGCCTGTTGGTCGTATTGGAAGCGGTGTAGGGGAGTTAATAGCCTCAATATTATTGCTTATTCCGGCTACCTCATGGTTGGGCTCATTGATGGGGTTAGGGGTGATATCAGGGGCTATCTTTTTTCACCTTACCAAATTAGGGATTGAAGTGCAAGGCGACGGCGGTTTGTTGTTTGGCTATGCCGTTGTAGTATTTGTTTGCTGCGCAGTGGTAGCATGGATAAACCGCCATCAGATACCTGTTATCAAAACCCTTTTTAACGCTAAATAATAAACAGATGAAAAAGATATTTTTAATAGCATCCGCAATTCTTTTGTGCCTTTCGTCATCGGCGCAGCAACGAAGAGTATTGATTGAACAGTTTTCGAACGCCAGTTGCCCTACTTGTGCCGCATACAGTCCGCAAGTGTATGACTTTGCTGACCAAAATCCTGCAAATGCAGTGGTGATTACCTATCACATACCCTTTCCATACACCCACGATTCTCTGCATTACGAAAGCCCCACGGATGCCCTTTCACGTTCGGGGAAATACAACGTAGCGGGTACCCCGACATCAGTAATCGACGGCGGTTCTTACAACGGTTCAACCAGCGTACTCCTGAGCTCATTGGCCTCAAGAATTAACCAACGTATAGCCGTCGCCCCGCAATACCAAATTGAAATTAAGAACCTTCGAATAATTAATGGCAGGTTTAATGGTCGTGTAGTTTTTACCTCTGCAATGGATAACTCTGCAACAGATGCAAAAGCTTATGTTGTTTTGCTTGAAAGGGGAGTGCCGAAAACAGCATATTTAGCTTCACCCGGTCGCAATGCTGAAAGCGTATATAAGAATGTAATGCGTTCAATTTTTCCTACTACTTCGGGTGCTAATTTGGTTAATAAACAACTTGGCGGACAAGACAGCCTTGAATTAGATATAGCTACTTTAAACGTAAAATCACTTTCGCAACTGCGCGTAGTGGCGTTTGTACAAAATGATGCAACCAAAGAAGTATATCAGGCAAACTATGCAGATATGCAAGGCCAAATAACCAATGTTGATGACATTGAAACATTTGCAGGTACATGGGGGTATGATGTTGCGGGCAAGCAATACCATGCTGCATTTAGCGAGCCTGTTGTAGAAGGGAGCATTGTAGTAACTGATATTACAGGAAAAGAGATTTTGATACAACCGCTTAACGGACAAACAGCAGTGCTGGATGTTTCAGCCTTATCAAGCGGTATTTATTTAGCTACCGTGCGTAACGGATCAACCAGCTATACTACCAAACTGTGGGTAGAATAGGTTAGGTATTGGTTTTATAATTCTTGCGCGATATAACTTTTTCCTGCTGACGCTTTAGTATTAGTTGAGCAATTAGCAGCGAATGTTGGTTAAAGGGGGTAGTTTCAATCACCTCCTTTACCTTTTTTTCTGATACATCAATACGGTACAGCAAATTCCAAAGCTTGTTCAGGTCATAATCAATCAGGTATTGCACTTCTTCGGCAATCCTTTTCACAAGGGCATCGTAAGTATATCCGCCTTCTTGCAGTGCAAAATAAGGCGTTAGAGATTGGGTAATATCTTGTAAATCGTCGGCCATATACTATTTACTGATTGGCATATTGTTCATACCCCTTTTGCAAGCCCTTAAATTCAGCCGCAGAGTTAATTTTATACACTTTAAGGCCGTAATAGGTTACTGCACTGCTGCCGACCTCGCGGCCAAACAAAGTGCCTTTGTGGGGCAAATACTCGGCTTTTAATTCGGCACCTTTAAACGGATAATCATTCACCGTTACCAAATACACCTCGTCGTAAGCGGCAAAGTCATATTTATATACGGAGTACACCAGCGCGAAGTCAACATTGGGGTGTTGTAACGAGTAGTAATGCGCTATTGAATTTTCAACCAGCAGTATTTTTTTGGTTTCATCAAACTGACTCTCCAACCAGTTGATAGCCTTATCGGGGTTGCGCTCCTCGCGTTGTACCAAGGCTAACGTATTACGTCCCAGCATGGGTACTTCGGCGAGCACCAAAATTGGTGCGGTAAGTAAATATACTATCGGTATAAGTTTAAGCCTTTTTGGGGCTTCTATGGTATCAAAATAACGTTGCTTAATCAGTAGTAACGGGCGGGGCAACAGCACAAACATTAGTAAGATATTGGGGGTGTTGTACCGGTAATTGGGTGCAAGGATAAACAACCAGTACACCGAGGTGAGCAGAAAAGCGACCTCTAAAGGGCGTTGTTTGATGCTTTTATCTTTGTAAATAATATAAACACAGTAAATGGTTATAAAAACGGGTAATATTACCATCCACGGTTGTAGTTTATAATACGGCCAGTAACGTTCCCAAATGTGTGCTACAAATACATTTCCTTTGGCCATGTGCTCGCCGCCGTGGTCAATCAGTTGCGATTTTAGCGTTGCAAAATCAAAATCAGCGTAGGTTAAAAAAGCAAGAATTGGGAGTGCAAATACTGTACTGATAAACACTTTGTTTTTGGCATCCACCGTAAAAAACAAGTAAAGCATTAATACCCCAACCCATACCCATAACGAGGGGTGCGTTAAAAAAACCATGCTAAGTAAGAAGGACACCCATACCGGTCTTTTATTTTGCAGGAAAAAATAGATGGCCGGTGCCATTAGCATCAGCTCTAATACCTCACTGCGGAAACTGCGCATGGATTCATACACGCCTTTGTCGTTCATAAAAACGAAAGCCAACCCGAGGGAGAATAAAAGTCCCAGTTGCATGGGGCCACGGTAAATTTTGACTAAGTAAAACAGGGCAATGGCAAAAGCCAATAAATAGGGAAGACGTACCCAAAAAATTTCAGCAGGTAAAAAGGTCAAAAAAGCGGCGTTGTATAGCTGTATAAAGGGCATATAGGCCAAAAACACTTCTTCGGTGCCGGGGTGTGCCCATATTTTTGATGTGTAGCTGCCCTCACGTACCAAATTCACAGCCGGGTCAAGCCCGAAGGTTTCATCCAGCCACGCAACAGGTATTCGGTCAAGGTTTAGCAAGGCAAACCCAAAAAAGAACACCAGATAGGCATACCAAAAGCGCAGTATTTTTTTATCGCCTTCCATTAGTTTCAAAAATACACAAACTATTATAATGCACTACTTAATTGTGGAGCAAATAAATAATTGCATAAACTGCAAAAAATAAATGCCCCGTTTGCAATTTTTAATAAATAATATTCAATAGTTTTTTGGAATTTTGTAACTGTTGATATACGGGTTTGCACGGGTGTGAAGAGGTGCTGTTTATGGATCACCATAACAGTTAGGTAGTTAAAAAAAGTTAAGGCATTGGGAAATGTTACTGTAAATTTTCTTTAGCATCCTGCAACCAAATCTCAGCAGCTGAAGGTTGGCGTAATTGCCAGCCTTTTGGTTTTTGTGGCACTTTAGCGGGGTTTGCATAAATGTTTACAAATACATTTCCTGCTGTGTACGATGTTCCGTGCCATGTTTTAAGTATTTCTTTTTCTCGGGCACTAAATTCACAATTCATACAGCTTTGCAAAACATAGGTTGCACTATCCAATGGTTTATTATACAGGCCTTTAAATACAGGGCCTTTGGCGCTGTCCATATAACGGATGGAGCTAGGATAACTTAATGGAGCGTAGGTATAAAAGACAGTATTTTTTGGGAAATCAGCCGCGATTTTTTCTTCTAATTTAAATAGAGGTAAATAGGCAAGGTTTGCATCGCCCATGCACTTGCCGGGGTAATACATAAAGTTGCCTGCCACTAAAGCAATTGCCGCTACGGTTGCCCAAATTTTGGCCGATAAGGGCTTCATCTCTTCTAAAATGGCTGCAAATAGTATTAGTAGCAGTAAGGTTGTTGGCAAAAAGTAGCGGTGTATAGGCGGGTGGGCAAATACAATACAAATGCCGCCACCTACAATTAGCAACATTAACACATAAGAGATAAGGGCTTGGACTTTGGCATCACCCAAGTATATTTTTTTGCGCCGCTTGATGATGAAAGCAATTACAACGGCAAAAGGTATCAGGTAGCCAAAATCAATAACTCTCCAGCCCATAATGCCTATGTTGTACACTAACCCTTTAAACGAGGGGGCTTCGCGCAAGTAGTTGGGAGAACTAAATGCCCAGCCGCTGTGTTGTTGGTGCAGTATGCCCCAAATTAAAAATACAGCAAAGGGTAGCGCGTATATCCACCAGCGCATAAAAAACCAACGCAGGTAAAGCTTATAGCCGTTTTCGATGTAGAAAAATGCGGCATCGTGAATGAATAAGAATAACAGCAAAAATGCAGCCTGTAAATGGCAAAGCATCATTAGGCAAAGGCTTATGGCGTATGCAAGGTGTTTTTTTTGCTGCCAAAAGTAAAAGGCAGAAAGGGCAGCCAGCGTGAGCGGTAACTGTAACGATGCGCCTATCAATTGCCCAACGTATAACGGTGATATGCTAAACAACAATACTGCAAACTGCGAGGTACTCTCACCCCAGTTTTTGCGGGCTATTTTATAGCCGATAAGGCAAGTAGCCAATCCTACCACAATTTGTACTAAATGGGTTACCCATAAGCTTTTACCGAAGATAAGCCACATTAAGGCAATGAATGCGGGGTATAATGTGCCGTGACCGGGGTCGGCCTCGGGAATGTTCCACACTGTCCCGAAATGGTGATTGTAAATATTCTCAGCGGCAAACAGGTTGCTGGGAATACTGTCTCCCAAAAATGGGAAGTCTTTCACCTGCCAAAATAATGCAAGGTGCAGGGCAACCAGTAGTATATAAAATCCGGTGCGTTTCAGGGTTATGTGGTTTGGGTGGGTAGGTAGCGTTTCATCCAACTTTGGGCAATGGGTTGCTGCCATTGCTCATCAAACTGTTGTTTGGTGGTTACTGTGTTGTTAAAAAACACCGTTTCGGGTGTCAGTTCGCCGTTTGCCACGTATTTATCAACTTCGCCCAATAAAAAGGTATTAATGTCTTCTCCTTTTTTGTAAGCTATCAATTGCCTGTTAAATAATGATACGCCTAGTTTTTCTTCAATCTGCTTTATAAAATGAACCGACTTATCAATTGAGCAGCCGCTGGCACCTGCTTGGGTTTCATCAACCAGTAGTACAATAAAACGGTTAAAATATACTTGTCCGGTAGCTTTCAGTTGCATGTTGTGGGCCGTCCACTGGGCTGTAAAATCGGCTATAGCGTTTGTAAGGGCTTGGGTTTCGGCATCAGTAAAAAGCCTGTCGGCCATATATACCCAAACTTTTGATTGCGGAGGAAAATGATGCATAATGATACAAAGGTACTAAAGCTGTTGGTAGTATTTAGTGTGTCATATTAGTGTCTTTTTACAACAAGCTGCAACACTACGTGATATTGAGCGGTCTGCTATGGTACATTTTTTTTGAACTATGAAATACACATTACTGCTTTGCGGGCTTTTGCTCACTATCATGTCTTTTGGTCAGTGGAACGTTGTTTACACAGGCAACCAAGCTATTTACGATATTCAGTTTGTAAACGATTTAGTTGTTTATGCTGTTGGCGACAGTACTTTTTTGAAAAGTACCAATGGGGGAAATACATGGACGGATATGACACCGAATATATCGGTTACTGACCCTAATTTTGAGGTTGTACATTTTTTGGATGCTAATACAGGGTTTATCGGTCGTACGGATATTACAGGCAATCCTAACTTATTAAAAACAACGGATGGCGGCCAAAACTGGACTGATGTTTCATCATCTGCGATGAGCCAGGGTGTATCAAACGTGTTTTTTACTTCGGCAAATATTGGGTATGCTACAGGGGGAGTTGGCTCGGGAAATTCGTTTGCAGCTACAAATGATGGCGGACAAACATGGAATGCTGTTTCAACCCCTTCTTTGGCGGCATCAACAGCGTTGTTTTTTATTAATGATTCAGTTGGGTTTTCAGGAGCTACAGAGATTAGGAAAACAGTTGACGGAGGCCAAAACTGGCAGCCGGTAAATATGTCGGCACTTAGCAATGGAAATACAATAGCAGATATATTGTTTACGAGTGCATCAGTTGGGTTTGCGCTAACATACGACGGCTCCGAAATTTTGAAAACTATTGATAGTGGTAGTAACTGGTATCCGGTGGTGGCAGGTCCCAGCGGAGCCTTGGCGACAGCTATCAGCTTTCCTACAGTTAATATCGGATATGTGGTAGGGTTAACATTCACAAAGCCATTAATTACTACTAACAGGGGTTTGACATGGAATGCAGATACTTCTTTCCCTTCCGGTTTGTCGGCATTTTCATTGTCGGCACGTAATGGTAAGACACTGATTGGAACACTAAGTGGTGAGATTTTGTTAAAAAGTAACAATAATACTGGTGTAACTGCTGTGGCAAACCCAACGGTTGACATTTTCCCCAATCCCGTAACTTCAAATGCGCTGGGTTTTAGTAATCCCTTGGGACATATACTTAATGTGTCTGTATATGATGTGTTGGGTAAAAAGGTAGCTTTTGAAACAGGTGTTGTTAATGAAATGGCGATACAGTTGCCTGCTGCCGTTTACTATTGCACAATACAAGTGATTGGCACCAACGAGGTATATAGCAAAAAATTGGTGATTGAATAGATTTGCGTGAGTATTAAACAGGAGGGGTGCAAGCATTAATTTGCTCAGCAAATAGGGGAGGTGCTGACTCAATAGCGACACGCTCATAACTACCACACCCACGGGCATAAAGCCGAATCTTTTGTAATGGTTCGTTCCGAATGGTTTTAAACCATTCGGAACGTTACTCTTAAAGTCCTAAGTTTTATATTCAGACTAATGTTGATACTCACTATTATCATCCTTGATGGCAATATGGCCAAGTAGTGTGGAAACTCTATAAGTGTTATGGGTTCTTTTTAGATGCAACCCATTACTTAGTGGATTTTTTTTATAAGAATAGAAACCTCGTGTGGGGCAGCTTCTGTGCCGCCAAAATAAGGGTACAAACGGAACTGCAATCCTTCAGCACATCCGCGCTGCATACTTATCGGATTCTTTCCCTCAAGGTAAAAAACATACTCAGTTGCTTTAGCAACTATGGTGCAGGTATATTTTTTATTGATTTGAATACTGCTTACGGACTTAAAAGCCAATGCTGCATTGCTGTAACAATAGGCAAGCAGCTCGAGCTTGTTTTGGTAATACCTCCAGCCAAAGCGGGCACTGTTTTCATGATGCAGTGTGCTGCAATCGCTAAACCCGAATAGTTTGTTAATGTCGGCTTGGTTTTCAGGCTCAACCGTTGTGTAAATGGCAGAGCTGTCAAAAATTACCTCAAACACCAAACTGTCTTCGTTTACCAAAGTAGGCGTGTTCTGTTGGCTGAATTGCGCCCCTTTAGGGATAATATACTTTATAAAACCTTGTAATGAATCCGGGGTAGGCTTTGGTTTCAGTGCTGATGCGTTTATCGGTTCCATTTGCAGTTGTGCAGCATCAGCAACAGGTTTTTTTACCAATGTATCTGTGGTTTGGGGGATAACATAGTTACTGTCACCATCACTGCAAGCAGAAAACACTGCACAAAAGCAGAGGATACTGTTTTTTAAAACAAGTAAAAGAAAATTCGGTATGTGGTGGCTCACTCTCATAAGTAATGATGATACTTACGGTGTTGCCGCCTAAAAAGATTTTATAAATCTTTTGCTTGTGCAATCAGTTCGGCAATATCTAATACCTGTATATCAGCTTCTTTTTCAGCGTGTTTCACGCCATCACGAAGCATTGTCATACAAAACGGACAAGCAGAAGCAACTACGCTTGCTTTGGTTTCTAATACATCTTCCGTTCGCTCAATATTCACCTCTTTATTGCCGTTTTCTGCTTCTTTAAACATCTGTGCGCCGCCTGCACCACAGCAAAGACCGTTGGTTCGGCAACGTTTCATTTCTATCAGTTCGGCATCCAGTTTCTCCAGCAAACTGCGCGGAGCTTCGTATATGCCGTTGGCACGGCCAAGGTAACAGCTGTCGTGGTAAGTAACTTTTTTGCCCTTGTACAAACCGCCTTCAATAGTAAGTCTGCCTTCATTAATAAGGGCTTGCAAAAACGATGTATGGTGCATTACCTCGTAGTTTCCGCCCAACGAAGGGTATTCGTTTTTAAGGGTATTGAAACAATGCGGACATGCAGTAACAATTTTTTTCACTCCGTAAGCCTCAAGCGTAGCAATATTGGTCATTGCCTGCATTTGAAACAAAAACTCGTTACCGGCACGTTTGGCAGGGTCGCCAGTGCAGGTTTCTTCTTGGCCAAGTATTGCAAACTTTACACCTGCATGGTGCAGCAGTTTGGCAAATGCCTTGGTTACTTTTTGGGCACGCTCGTCAAAACTTCCGGCACAACCCACCCAAAACAATACTTCGGGTGCTTGGCCCATTGCGGCCATTTCGGCCATCGTTTTCACTTGTATTGGTTCGCTCATATCTCTATTATAAATCGCTCTCAGCCATTGGCTGTAGCTTTAATGAAACCGCTTTGTCAATATCTTTTTTATGTATCAGCACATAATGGGTAAACCCAAAATGGCGCGGGCCACCGCAGGCAAGTATTGCACGCCCCGGGCCGTGGTTGCGCGGATAGCCGTTTAAAACCTCTATGCCGTTGTTTTGTAAGAAACCTTTACAGTTTTCAAAATTCTGCAATGAATCATTGGAAACTATAAATGGAGTAAGGTTGCAATCTAACTCGCTGTAATAATACCAAACTGTGGCGTTTTCGTTTTCTTTCTTGCATGAAAAGAAAACAAAAGCACAGAGTACTGATAATATATACAGTTGAGCTTTCATGTTTATACTTCCTGTGTCCAGTTAGCTCTGTCAGATGGTGAGAACTGCCAAGGAGCACCGTTGTTTTCAAGATTGGTAAACATACCGTTCAGTTCGGTAGGCGCTTGTGATTTTTCCATCACTAAATACTGGCGCATACCGTAAATAATCTCAACAGGGTTAATGTTTACGGGGCAAGCCTCAGCACAAGCATTGCAAGTGGTGCAAGCCCAAAGTTCCTCTTCGCTGATATAACTGTGCAGGTTTTTACCATCGTCTTCAAACTGCCCGTTTTTATCAATGTTTTTGCCTACCTCTTCCAAGCGGTCGCGAGTGTCCATCATCACCTTGCGTGGAGAAAGCAATTTACCTGTAACATTTGCCGGACAAACTGATGTGCAACGTCCGCACTCGGTGCAGCTATAGGCATCCATCAGATTTTTCCAATGCAGGTCGGTAACGTCCTTTACACCAAAACTTGTAGGAGGTTCGTAATTATCAGGAGGTGCCGCCGAAGGGTCCATCATCAGTTTAACTTCGGTAGTTACTGATTCCATGTTGGTGAATTGACCCTTTGGAGTAAGTTGTGAAAAGTAGGTGTTTGGGAATGCCAGTATAATGTGAAAGTGTTTTGAGTAGGGCAGATAGTTTAAGAAAACAAATATTCCTAAAATGTGAAACCACCATGCGGCGCGCTCAATTCCGGCAGCTGTTCCGGCATCCATATTGGCAAATAGCGGGGCTATTAGTCCGCTTATGGGCATTGAGCTGTGTGCCTGAAAATGGGTGTCAGCAGCATTCATTACAAACAAAGCCAGCATTAATACAATCTCAATTGCTAATATGTAAGTGGCATCTTTAAACGGCCATCCGTCAAGCTCGCGCATATTCAAGCGGGGTACTTTGCCGCTATACCTGCGGATAAGAAATACCACGCAGCCAATCAATACCAATGCGCCTAAAATCTCGAAGAAGGCAATGGCAGCTGTGTACACGGCACCGAAGGGTTCCATTAAAACACGGTGAGTACCTGCAAGCCCATCGATGATAATTTCTAGCACTTCAATGTTTATCAGCACAAAGCCTATGTAAACAAACAAGTGCATGATGCCTGCCAAGGGACGGGTTACCATTTTGCTTTGGCCAAAGGCCACCTTAAGCATAGTGGTAATTCTTTCCCGCTGATTATCAGTGCGGTCTAATGGTTTGCCCAATAAAATGTTGCGGCGTATTTTACTTACGTTGCGCCAAAACGTATATATAGCTGCACCAAGGGCAAGGGCAAAAATAAGTTGCGAAACAATTTGCATAAGGATTTACGCGGTTGGTACCGACTTCAAAGATGATAAAAAAGCAGTAAGCAAAAAAATGTTTTGCAACTTTGAAAAAACACTTACATTTGCACTCCCCAAAAAAAGGTACCATAGCTCAGTTGGTAGAGCAAAGGACTGAAAATCCTTGTGTCGCTGGTTCGATCCCGGCTGGTACCACAAACAAAGACAAGCCTTTCAGAAGAAATTCTCGAAAGGCTTTTTTATTTGTGCTGGTGCAGCGTTTTAACAACATCTCTTCAAACAAAATTTTACTTTACACGGAAAGAATAAGTTTGTAACTTATTGTGTTGATTCTCCCAAGTCGCTGCCGCACAGCCTGCGCGACAGACTTGCGAGAGCGGGGGCATTTTGCATATTTAAAATACTATATGTTAATGGTGTTGAAGACATTATGTCATATCCATTGCTTCCAAACTTTAATCAATAGGAAATTTATGAGTAATATATTAAAACAGTATCAAGTTAATTTTTATAAAAAAATTGTCAGCGGCATAAATTTTAGTTTTTGTGAAAGCAAATTAAAACCCACTTTGTGTCAGTTTTTGAGTGATTATATACTCGGAGATGACATTCAAGAATTTATTATTAATCAAATTGATTCAGTTAAAACTAATACAATAACTATTGCGAAGATATATATTCAAATATCATCCGACACTGGTATTATAGCCTACATTGACATCAATAATACAAAATTTGTATATACAGATAAAGGGGGTTCTTGGTCTTTTCCAGATGAACAATTACCTACGGATGATTTCGAAAAAATTGTTTTAGAGTGGATGTCGTTTATAAATAAAATATGAACACAATTATCAAACAATACAATTTAGCTTTTAGTAATGTTATTACAAATGGTAAAAATTATAAGCAATGCTTCGCTCCTGACGCAACCCTCGCTGCTGACATAGCTTATCATCTTAGTGGATCATTTGATGAGGGACATTTCATGCAAGTACTTAAAGAAATCGATAGAGCCTTAACGAATCAAGCATATCAAAGGGAGATTAGTTTTAATGACACATCAGTTGAAATTACTACAACAAACGTAACGATTAATGATGTATATACAATTCCTATCAATGATTACAAGAGAATTTTGGAGGAGTGGATTAATTTTTTGAAAACACCCCCGTTGAATTTCCAAAAAATGTAACAATAATTTTTTATAGAATCTTCATGATTAAAAACATGAGTAATATTATAGTACAACTTGGTATCAAATTTAAAAGTACTATTAACCCCAATAATACTATTATAAAATATGCTGACGGCGAAAGGCGAATTACCACACTCTTGAGCATGCTTCCTTTAATTGAGGATGTAGATGAGCTAATTATTTTGGTTGATGAAAGCATAAATAATATCCCCCCTTGTAAGCCCCCTGCTTTCAATAGATTTTGTAAGTTGTGAGATAGACCCTACGGGTGTAAAATATGGGATGATAAAGATTATAGTAGTGGCCCCTACGAAAGTTATACTCTTCAAGAGTTTAAGAGTGTTTTACTATTATGGAAAGAGTTCCTGCAAAAGCCCCCTCTTTATGGTACTAAGGTTAAGTAAAAAATTTAATTAAGTAATGTCAACAATAAAAAGATATTTCCCATCTCTTTCAGAGGTGGTATCGCTGGATAATTTCTTTCGCCCTCGCAAGCCGGTAGCTCAGTCTACTGCGACAGAGACTCATAGGGCAAATACACTAAGTTTGTAACTTAGAAAAAGTGATTTGCATTATATGATCCGTACCTACAAATTTCACAATACAGATGGGCTGTATAGATGTATTCCCTCAAGTCGCTGCTGCACAGCCTGCGCGACAGACTTGCGAGAGGTACGGGGAGTATTATTTAGTTTAATAAAAAAGCGATGATGGTTTATTTAAGAAAGCAAGTGTTAATTATTTTTCTGATTATTTTCATCGGATGTAACTGGAAGTCAAATGCAGAAATCGAAGAAATATCAAAAACAATCAGCAGGTATAGTGAAAGTTATCGGTTCGAAGAAAATGGGGATACGCTAAAGACATTTATTTATTTAGATTATCTGAGAAGCGAAAATATAACATCGTTTTTCGTATTGAGAGATCTCATTGCAATAAACATTTACGAAGATTTTGATAAAAGTAACTATAAATATTTTAAGATTTTTGGCTTAAGAAAACCGAGAGACTCAGTTAACCTGGATGCTGGACTGTATGAGTTTTTTTCTAATGTATATTCTAAAAGTGACATTAGGGAGGCTTTTAAACAACACAAGAATTGTAAAGCTCTGTTGGAGGTAAAGGAGTATATTAATAAGAATTGTGAATCTGATTGGATTTATTATGGTAATAAATTTGTAAGGGATGCGAGAACTTATGATAGCACTTTTAGGAGGTTGGAGATAAGTTATATTCAGGATAACTACTTTGATATTATATCCATTTTGATAGGTTATGCAGCGGAGTGTTGTTCTTTACAAGAAACGGAAAATGGTAGAGTTTTAAGAGGACTTCAAAGAAGGAGATATGATACGGATTCTACTCTGTTCAAACAAATTTGGCCTCATTATGGTAATCATGTAATAAATATTATGGAGATATGTCAAAAAGGTGCAGGTTGATAAGCTATATTCCAAATTATCACCTTTGTATAAAAGGTATGGAAGTCCCCCGCTATCACAATTCGCTGCCAAACAGCCTACGAGACAGACTTGCGAGAGCGGGGGGAGGTTCAGTAATAAAAGCGTTAGATAACTTCCATACAGATCTAAATAAAACCAGGTAAAAGAAAAACTTAAAACGGATTGATATGGAAGTAAAAATGCCTGATACAAAAATTCAATTCCAGGAGACGTTAATGACGTTTACCAAAAGAAAGCATAAATTTCTTATTTCAATGATTTTGTTAGCCGGTAGTTTGATTTTTATTGCATTTTCATTGTATTTGGTTGTTATATATAGAATAAATTTATTTATTTCTGTTTTATGTGTCCTTATATTAATGTATTTTTTGTGGTATTTTGTCAAAGAGCTAATCTGGCACTTTAGAGATATTGTTTTTGTAATAAATACCCATGAGAAAATTATAAAAACAAGAATTAGTGCTGAGGGTTATGATTCAATAGTTTTTCTTTTTCGTAGAATATCCGATGTTTCAGAGTCATCTTGGGCACCATACTTTCGATGGGAAATAGATGTTAAAGTAAATTACTTAAATGGAATTTGTGAAATAAATAAAATTGAAAAATTTGCCTCCGCAAATAATGTTCTTTTGATTTTATATATTCTTCGAAAGTTGAACATTGAATATAGTTTAGAAATTGAATAGAGGGTAGGGTCGTGTTCCAAATTGTCACCTTTGTATAAAAAAGTTATGGAAGTCCCGAGAAATCGGGAGCATATTGTTTTACTTTAAAAGAATGAATAAGTTGCAAACTTATTTTACATATTCTCACAAGTCGCTGCCGCACAGCCTGCTCGACAGACTTGCGAGAGGTATGGGGAGTATTATTTAGTTTAATAAAAAAGCGATGATGGTTTATTTAAGAAAGCAAGTGTTAATTATTTTTCTGATTATTTTCATCGGATGTAACTGGAAGTCAAATGCAGAAATCGAAGAAATATCAAAAACAATCAGCAGGTATAGTGAAAGTTATCGGTTCGAAGAAAATGGGGATACGCTAAAGACATTTATTTATTTAGATTATCTGAGAAGCGAAAATATAACATCGTTTTTCGTATTGAGAGATCTCATTGCAATAAACATTTACGAAGATTTTGATAAAAGTAACTATAAATATTTTAAGATTTTTGGCTTAAGAAAACCGAGAGACTCAGTTAACCTGGATGCTGGACTGTATGAGTTTTTTTCTAATGTATATTCTAAAAGTGACATTAGGGAGGCTTTTAAACAACACAAGAATTGTAAAGCTCTGTTGGAGGTAAAGGAGTATATTAATAAGAATTGTGAATCTGATTGGATTTATTATGGTAATAAATTTGTAAGGGATGCGAGAACTTATGATAGCACTTTTAGGAGGTTGGAGATAAGTTATATTCAGGATAACTACTTTGATATTATATCCATTTTGATAGGTTATGCAGCGGAGTGTTGTTCTTTACAAGAAACGGAAAATGGTAGAGTTTTAAGAGGACTTCAAAGAAGGAGATATGATACGGATTCTACTCTGTTCAAACAAATTTGGCCTCATTATGGTAATCATGTAATAAATATTATGGAGATATGTCAAAAAGGTGCAGGTTGATAAGCTATATTCCAAATTATCACCTTTGTATAAAAGGTTATGGAAGTCCCCCGCTCTCACAATTCGCTGCCACACAGCCTGCGCGACAGACTTGCGAGAGCGGGGGGCTGTAATATTTGTTGTGCTGTCACGGGAACGGTTTATTATTCACAGTTTAGAGGAAATTCTAATATGTAAACGCGTGTTGAATTTGATGCCTCATATTCCGTATATGTAAAATAAGTTTAAAATGAAAATACTTAAGACTTTAATTATTATATGTTCAATTGGTTTTATTTTATACACCCTATTTTTTAAGGGTTTTTATGAGTATTCTTCTGATGGTGATTTGAAACAAATACCATTAATTGAGCCAATTGTTCTAAATTCTCTTAAGAATGATGATAATTGGTTTATACAAGAAAAATATACAAATAATCTCTTGTCTGATATAAATGGAATTGATTCTATAGGCCTTGTTCAAAATTATATTTTACTTCATTGTTCAGAAACGAACGGTATTATAGTTAAATATACTGGGTGGTGTATTTTTGATATAAGTACTAAAAGGCTCTTTCGGACAAAGTCTTACTCTGATTTTATTTTGAATCTAAAAATGTTATCGGGAAATAGTATTATTACGCTTTATGACCCAAATCTTGTTTATAAGAGTTTTAAGCAAAATAGTAAACTTCCAAAAGAATGGGAATCATATGAGTTAAAGTATAAAAGACGCCATTGGTGGATAATAAAATATTGGTTTGTTTAAGACGGTATAACCTTACCGCACTTACTACAGTATTTTAATTTTAATGTAAACAGCAGCATTACCCAAAGCGATACTGACCGAAAGTACCTATGGGATGCAGCCGAACAGCTAAAAGCGTTTTACATACAGGCGGTTACCAGCGAACGGTATTGTCCCAATTATCACCTTTGTATAAAAAGGTTATGGAAGTCCCGAGAAATCGGGAGCATATTGTTTTACTTTAAAAGAATGAATAAGTTACAAACTTATTTTACATATTCTCACAAGTCGCTGCCGCACAGCCTGCGCGACAGACTTGCGAGAGCGCGGGGCAAATACGCTAGTTTGTAACTTAGAAAAAGTAAATTGCATTATGAGTTGTGCCTACAAATTTCACACACAGATGGGCTGTATTTCAATTATCACCTTCGTATAAAAAAGTTATGGAAGTCCCGAGAAATCGGGACTTCTTCATTTATGTCCGTTTCCAATTACTACGTATCTAAAAGTTCTTTGAAACCCGTAACCGTCTGCTATACAGACAAAACCCCGCAAGCCCTTGTGCGGTGCGTAACAAAAATAACACGATAACTGCGTAACTGCATAACATCGTAACACTTATTTGTTAGTAGGGCTTACCCGTAAAAGTATCTGTTTATCAATACAGTAACAACTACTGTTTTTTAACGGATGTATTTACTCCAACTTGCATTTGATTATAATAAATACAAGTTGGGTTTGAAAAAGGCTGACCCCCTGTTTATGTGCACGTAATTCAATTAAATGTTGCCGTACCATTTCTAAAAAACACGGGCTTGACCAACCAAGTAACTGTTGGGGCGGATTCTGAAAAGCCTTACGAGTAAGAACTAACTATCAAAAATTTAAAGTTATGTCTAATACTATCGATATTCTATGCGTTGTTGATGCAGCCACGTTAGCTGCCAAAGTTGCCAATGGCCAATTGCCTGCCGGCTCATTAAATGCTCCTACCTCATTGGGCTCATATTCACAATCAGATGTGTATGTGTTTATGATTACTGAAGATTGCTATGTTGTAAACGAGCAAGCCCAATCAGAACTTACCATCCAGTGCGATGTGGGTGATAACATCCGTTGGACAA
The DNA here is from genome assembly GCA_008933805.1 of Bacteroidota bacterium. Taxonomy (NCBI): domain Bacteria; kingdom Pseudomonadati; phylum Bacteroidota; species Bacteroidota bacterium. The sequence continues at coordinate 5,651 of WBUH01000013.1, read as the reverse complement.
TTACCAACCCCGGTGCCGGTGTTGAGTTTAGTTCTATTTTGTACAATTTCCAATCTGCGGCAATCGGTACTTATGTAACACAACCCATTTGTCTCCCGCTTGCCGTAAACTTGTATATCAATAACCCTACAAATCCAACCACTGCTACACCTATTGCCTACACCAGTTCAGCATGGCAAACTACTGCTTTGCAAGCTTGCAATAGTGTACAATACTCATGGTCGTTCCAAGTGCTAAACCAACAAGGTACAGTAATTGGTTATTTCCAATGGGATCCATTCATTACAATTGAGTTATAAGTTGTTTCCGTTCCATAATTTTAACGACGAAGGGGGTGTCGCAAAACACTCCCTTTTTTGTTGTGTTAACAGAATTTAATTGCCGGTTCTTTCATTATATAAAAACTTGTGCTTAGCTTTGCAGCTCTTTTATAAGAAAAAGCAACGCATTTATAAATGCTTAACAACAGCAATACATATCATCTAAACTCACGAAAACGCCATGCGGCCCATCGTGCAGTGTGCTGTTGGCATTGTGCGCATTGTTGCTGATAACTCACTTTTTCAGCCGGCCCTCAAAAAAACGATAAGCACAGCAAATATGCCTGCTATGGGCATTGTTGCATCTCGCTAAGGGTCATTTTTCCAACAATCACATTTAAAATTAGTACAAAAATGAAACTGATAACGCAAAAAATCTGTATGACCCGTGACCTCGGTATTCACGGTAATTTATTCGGAGGGAATATGCTGTCGTGGATAGACGAAGCCGCAGCATCAATGGCTGCCGATGTATGTAATACCCCAAATATGGTTACCGTCAAAATCGATGAAGTAGTGTTTAAACGTCCTGTAAAACTTGGATATCAAATATTGATTTATGGCGATGTATTGTCAATTGGTAATACTTCTGTAACCATGAAAATTGAGGCGCGGAAACGTAATTTTTACGGTGGCGAGGAAGTTGTGGTATGTACTACTCATATTACTTTTGTACGTATTGATGATGAGGGCAATGCAGTGCCTATATCAGGTGAGGTGAAGCGCAACTATGAGCGTCTGCGTGAGGCTGCTGCAGTATAAAAATTTATTATTTTTTAGTAAATTATTTTAAAAAATATTTTTAGTATGAGTTATATTGTACTATATAGTAATCAGTATTTGTGTTGTTAACATGGTGTGTTAGAAGTGAAAAAGTGATTAAAAATTTATAAGCAGTAATTTTAAATTTTTAATTATCGCTAAAAATGAATATCAACACCTACTCGTTAAAAAAATTGTCATTTTGGGCAATAACCACATTTTTAACCTTTTTTTCCTTCGGCGTTAAAGCGCAAACATCGTTGTATGCCGGTGATGTTGCCTTTGTTAGCTGCCAGATGAATAACAGCACTGCTGATACTTTTGCAATCGTATTGCTTAAAGGTATTACATCAGGCACACAAATTGGCTTTACTGACGGATGCTATAAGGATGCAAACGGGTATAATATATTAACCAGCAATAAAAACGAGTATGTGTTTATATGGGAAGCATCAAGTGCGTTGCCCGCAGGCACAATAATAAAATTTTGGAGTTCAACTGCCGCAGCTTCAAATGCTGGTGGTTTGGCAAATGCCTCTACCGGAACCATTGTAACCGGTACTGCGCTATCCTTAAACCATAACGGTGGAACTGATCAAGTGTTCGCTTTTCAGGGTATTACCAGCATCGATACTTCTTCAACATACAGGTTGACGGTTACAAGATATTTGGCAGGCATTCATCTAAATTACATTACCGGATTAACCTCTGACGCTAATTGGGACGGGACCGCCTCTGCATCCGGGTTGTTTCAATCTGAATTGCCCGACTCTTTGGTGAGTGGCGTGAGTGCAATCCGAATGGATTCGAGTTTGGTTAAAAGAGAGAATATAGTCATGACAAGTAATATTCTTAGTCTTGATAAAACTGTGATAAATAACAAAGCTAACTGGACAATAGGAAATACTCCGCAAACAACTGCAATTCCTTTAAGACTGAGTTGGAACGGTAGTTCGTGGGGAGGTACGGTTTCATCAACTATGGATGTAATTATTCAATCTAACACCGCTCCCGGATCATTTACTTGTCGCAGCCTAAGGGTGGATAGCGGTTATAATTTAACTGTTACCTCAGGTAACTTAGTTTCAGTATACGGCGATTTTTACAATTACGGCAATGGTTTAGGAAGCAGCAATGGCGACCTTGAGTTTTACAAATCGGGTACAGCAAACTTATACGGCACAGCGTTTGAGTTTGAAGGCATTCTTAGAGTGTCGAGCAGCACAACGTTAACCACCAATAGTTTACTTACTTTAGGAGCAAGTTCGGCAACCAGTTACGGTCAGATAGGAGCCGGTGGCAGCTTAAACGGAGCTATATCAGGCAACATCACCTGTGAGTATTACATAGGAGGCGGTGGTGCCGGTTGGAGGTCTATTTGCTCACCTGTGAGCGGCGCAACATTGGCGCAAATAAACGATGATGTGCCGTTGTATTTTAGCACACCCGATCCAAATTATGCTAATGTGTTCAGGTTTGATGAGTCAGGTTCGGCACCGCATTGGACTGCAGCCAGTGGTTTATCTCAAAGTATGGATGCTGGCGGTTTTGCAGTTTATCTGCGCAACTCAAATTTGCCGCTTACTATAGATATTACAGGTACTTATCAAGGTACTTCAAACTATACATTATCAGGATTAACAAGCACAGGCAGTAACAACGATACATCAGGTTGGCATATAATACGCAATCCGTGGCCTACAGGCTTTTATTGGGATGGTTCAATAGCAAACATACAAGGAACGGCGGCTTATTTTTATGATCAAAATACAGGCACCTACACTGCTTATGATAATATAAACGATGGTGTAGTGCCTCCTTTCACCGCCTTTACTATCAAAGTTTCATCAAACAATGTAAGCGTAACCTTGCCTAACAGCAGCAGAAATGTGGCTATTGGGTCAAACTTTTTTGATAAAACAGTTTCAGTAGAAAATTTCGTTGAATTAAGTCTTAAAAACCTGAAAACAGGTGTTACCGATAAGGCAAAATTTTTTACTGATAGTGCAGCCCAAAATGGGTTTGATGCATTGGATGGGTTTAAGAAAATGAATGACCCCTCTGCCCCAAGCATCTATATTGTTTCTGACGATAAAAGGTTGAACAGAGATGTATGGAGTGATATTCCTGAAAAGGGTATTGACCTACCAATAGCTGTTTCGACAGCAAGTACAGGAAAACATCAACTGACAGCTGCTTTGGAAAATATAGAAAGGGGTGTTGAGGTTTATCTTGAGGATAAACTAAGCGGAAAACTATACGATATAGCAAAAGGTGCCTTTACGTTTGATATTGAAACCGGTGATATTGCTGAACGTTTTGTGTTGCACATCCGCAAGAAAAGTACAACTGCGGTTGAGGAATCAGCGGCTGCGGATTTCTTTATAGGTTCAAACGGGACGACCATTAGTATAGGTACTACAACTACCGAAACTCTTGCTGTAGAAGTAATCGACTTGTTAGGTAAAACAGTATATAAGGGTGTTATTGATGCTCACGCAGGCCAAACAGCAATGTTACCTGAGTTGCAAACAGTGCCCGGATATTACGTTGTGAAAGTGGCAGGTAGTGCAGGAATGCAAATAAGCAAAGTGTATTTAAAGTAATAGTAACACTATATAAACGAAAAGCCACCCTGCTTGCAGGGTGGCTTTTTTGTTGAATGTTAATCATCATATCCAAATTCTTTCAAAGCACTTTTAGTGTCGCGCCATTTTTCCTTCACTTTCACAAACATTTCCAAAAACACCTTCTTACCAAAAAAGTTCTCCATTTCTTTGCGGGCTGCCGTTCCTGTGTTTTTAAGCGCAAGTCCCTTTTCACCTATTAAAATGCCCTTTTGTGAGTCGCGTTCTACCATTATCACTGCGCTAATGCGTAATAGCTCGGGCTCGTCTTTAAATTGCTCAATAACAACCTCAGTAGAGTAGGGGATTTCTTTCTTATACCTGAAAAATATTTTTTCGCGCAAAATTTCGGCGGCAAAAAACTTTTCAGGTTTATCTGTCAGTTGGTCTTTAGGGTAGTAAGGGGGACAAACGGGTAGGTAACGCACCAGTTCTTCAAGCAATGCTTGGGTATTAAATTTATTAAGCGCAGAGATTGGTACGATTGAGCTGAAGCCAAACAGCCCCTTCCAATACTCAGTCTTTTGTACAATCTCTTCTTGGCCAAGCGTATCAATCTTGTTCAGGGCCAATACTACCGGCGAAGCTGTTTTTTGTAAGCGCTGCAAAGCCTCAGCAGGAATTTCTTTTTCACCTACTTCAGCAATGTATAAAACTACATCAGCCCCTTCAAGACTTTCGTCCACAAAGCGCATCATGCTTTTTTGCAAACCGTACTGCGGGTCAATAATTCCCGGGGTGTCGTTAAACACTACTTGGTAATCATCGGTATTGATGATGCCCATAATGCTGTGACGCGTTGTTTGCGCCTTGGGAGTGATGATGGAGAGCTTCTCGCCAATCAGCGCATTCATCAATGTACTCTTGCCCACATTGGGCTTTCCAATGATACTAATAAACCCTGCTTTGTGTGTCATGTGACATTTTTTTTAAAGTAAAGTTGCAAAGGTCGGTAATTAGTTATACTTTTGCACTCCATTTAATATTGCGGGATGGAGCAGTGGTAGCTCACCGGGCTCATAACCCGGGGGTCGTTGGTTCGAGTCCAGCTCCCGCTACTGAACAAGAATGGCTGTCAGCAATGGCAGCCATTTCTTTTATAAATAAGCCCTCTGGTTTGGTTCGATACTCAGAACCATCAAAAAGTAGCTTTCCGTTAATTATCGAACCAATCAATATTCGCTTGCCTTCAAGGTCAAGTTCCCTCCATAAATTTTGCAGATTGCTCAATACAGAAAACGCAAACTCCATACCTTTAATCGTTTCAGAAACGTCAATTTCATGCTCTTCTTTCTCCAACCTCAACTTGGCGATCTCGTCCTTATAAGAAGACTTGAGGTTTTCATAATCGGTATCGTCCACTTTGCCTTCAACATACAGCCGACCAAGCTTTACCAAAGAGTCTTCTGTTTTTGCGATTTCATTAGTAATACGCGCAAGATGCTTTTTCCTTTCATCATCATCTTTCATAAACATCGACTCAAACAATTGTATATAGTTTTCTGTATGTTCCGGTTTAAGGCTCACAGTTGCAAGCCACTCATCAAACGCATCATTGGCAACATCCGCCCTAAACCGTGTCGGGCATCCCTTTTGACAGTGATAATAAAAATGCTTTACACCGTTTCGGGAGCGGGAAGCACTGCCCGTCAAATTACCTCCGCATACTGGGCATTCTAAAAACCCACGCAATGGCAATTCCTCTTTAGCGGTTTTCGGTTTACCGTGGCTTTCCTTTTCTCCCCGGGCTACCACTTGAACCTTCGCAAACAACTCTTCTGACACCAAACCTTCATGTACCCCCTTGACCACGATTTCCGCTTCTGCCTTGTCCGCTTTAATCACAATACTGCCCGCATACAACCTGTTATGAAAAACATTGGAAAATGCAGCGCGGGAAAGCGTCAAACCTTTTGGTAGAAGCATTTTACGAATTGTTTGT